>NZ_JBFTJJ010000011.1:0-204642 GCF_056395365.1 Variovorax sp. 10L421 | reverse complement strand
GCGACGTTCTTGCCGTTGGCGGTCGAGGGGAACAGGATGTGGCTGTAGTTGCCGGCAATGGTCAGCACCTGGGCGGCGACGTTCTCGGCCAGGTTCTCGGCCAGGCTGGGGCTGTCGGCCACGATGACCTTGGCCACGCCCGCGATCTGGGCGGCGGCCTTGCCGGCTTCGGCAGCGTTGGCTCCGGCCACCAGCACGTGGACATCGCCACCGCAGGCCAGCGCGGCAGTCACGGTGTTGAGGGTCGCGGGCTTGACGGTCGCGTGGTCGTGTTCGGCAATAACTAGTGCGGTCATGTCGTTGTCTTCCTCAGATCACTTTGGCTTCGTTCTTGAGCTTGTCCACCAGGGTGGCGACGTCGGGCACCTTGATGCCGGCGCCGCGCTTGGGCGGCTCGCTGACCTTGAGGGTCTTCAGGCGGGGCTTCACATCGACACCCAGCTCTTCGGGCTTGAAGGTGTCCAGCGGCTTCTTCTTGGCCTTCATGATGTTGGGCAGCGTCACGTAGCGCGGCTCGTTCAGGCGCAGGTCGGTGGTGATGACGGCCGGCAGGCTGAGGCTGACGGTTTCCAGGCCGCCGTCGACTTCGCGCGTCACGGTGGCCTTGCCGTCGGCGACTTCGACCTTGGAGGCGAAGGTGGCTTGGGGAAGATCAGCCAGGGCTGCCAGCATCTGGCCCGTTTGATTGGCGTCGTCGTCGATGGCCTGCTTGCCGAGGATGATGAGCGACGGTTGTTCCTTGTCGACCAGCGCCTTGAGCAGCTTGGCCACGGCCAGGGGCTGCAGTTCTTCGGTGGTCTCGACCAGGATGCCGCGGTCGGCGCCGATGGCCATGGCGGTGCGGAGCGTCTCCTGGCACTTGGCGTCACCGCAGGACACGGCGATGACCTCGGTGACCACACCCTTTTCCTTCAGGCGAACCGCTTCTTCCACCGCGATCTCGTCGAAGGGGTTCATGCTCATCTTGACGTTGGCAATGTCCACCCCGGTGCCGTCGCTCTTCACGCGCACCTTGACGTTGTAATCGACGACCCGTTTGACAGGTACGAGAACCTTCATTGACTTGACTCCATTGGATTGCAAAAAGGGGGCTTCGAGGGCAACCGGTCATTCTAGGACGCGACCTTTGTCGCCTCTCCATTCTTCTCGTCGGCACGGGGACCAAGAAAAAAGAACGATCGTGCTTTTCCGTGATTATAAAACAGCGTCGGGCGCCTGGACGACTCCTGGCGGTAAAGACTCCACACGCAGCACGCGCTGCGGATAGGGAATGTCGATGCGCGCACCGCGCAGCCCGTCGAGGATTGCGATGTTGATGGCCGAGCGCAGGTTGTCCTTGCCCTTGTCGGGGTCGGCGACCCAGAAGTTCAGCGTGAACTCCAGGCCGTCGGGCGCGAAGTTCATGAGGAAAGCCACCGGCTCCGGGTCGGACATCACGCGCGGCTGGGCCTTGGCGGCCTCGCACAAGATGGACTGCACCTGCGCCACGTCGCTCTCGTAGCCGACCACGATGGTGGTCGTGATGTTGAACTTGCGGTCGGCCAGCGACAGGTTTTCGACCCGGCTGGTGATCAGCGATTCGTTCGGCACGATGGCCTCGCGCCCGTTGCCCGCGCGGATCAGGGTATAGCGGGTCTTGATGTCGGTGATGCGGCCCTCGAAGGTATCGACCTTCACGTTGTCGCCGATGCGGATCGAGCGCTCGAGCAGGATCACGAACCCGCTTACGTAGTTGGCCGCCAGCTTCTGCAGGCCGAAACCCAGGCCCACGCCGAGCGCGCCGCCGAGCACGGACAGCGCCGTCAGGTCCACCCCCACCGCCGACAGCGCGAACAGCAGGCCGACCAGCAGCAGGAAGGCACGCACCGCATTCGACGCCACCTTGCGCATCGACAGGTCGGTCACGGCCTCGCGCAGGATGCGCTTCTCGATGGTGCTCGCGATCCACAGCGAGATCACCAGCACCAGCCCCGCCGACAACACGCCCTGGAAGATGGTCTGCAGGCTCACACGCGTCTTGCCGAAGGCCAGCGTGATGTCGTCGAGCTCGGCCAGCACCGGCGGCAGCAGCCCGACGATCCAGAGCACCGCCGCGATCCACGCCAGCCAGGAGATCGTGCGCTCGATCAGCCGCACGAGGTTGGACGCGGGAAACACCGCCCGCAGCACCCGCGCGAACAGCCTGATGACCACCAGCGACAGGAACACCGGCACCGCGATGCGCAGCACCAGCACGGTCTGGAAATCGAGCACCACGCGCCGGGCGAGATCGGTGAACACCAGCGCCAGCAACGGAAACAGCAACCCGTCGAAGGTGCTCTCGCCGAACCAGATCGAATCCTTGGGCTGGTCGCGGCCGAACCACTTGCAAACGGCCCAGGCCAGCGCCACGCAGACCACCAGCGCGACAAGCTCGATGCCGAGGCCGCGCGCATCGACCTGGCTCAGACGTTGAGTGAAATCGTTGAAATTCATCTATTGAAAGGTAGCGGAGCGCCGTCCGCGCCGGCTGCGTTAGAGGTCCGCGAGAACGCGGATGTGGGCTTCCACGCTGCGCGCGAGCGCATCGAGGTTGTAGCCGCCTTCGAGCATCGAGACGATACGGCCCTTCGCATGGCGCCTCGCAACATCGTGTATGCGGCCCGTGATCCAGGCGAAGTCGTTTTCGTTGAGGCCCAGCTGGCCCAGGTCGTCCTCGCGATGGGCGTCGAAGCCGGCGCTGATGAAGACCATCTGCGGCTTGAACTCCTCCAGCCGCGGCATCCAGGCCGCTTCGATCATCTCCCGCACGTCCATGCCCCTTGTGTAGGCCGGGATCGGCAGGTTCAGCATGTTCGGCGCCGGATGCTCGGTGCCGCTGTACGGGTAGAACGGATGCTGGAAGAACCCGACCATCAGCACGCGCGGATCGTTCGAGAGGATGTTCTCGGTGCCGTTGCCGTGGTGCACGTCGAAATCGACGATGGCCACGCGCTCGATGCCGTGCACCTCGATGGCGTGGCGCGCCGCGATGGCGACGTTGTTGAAGAAGCAGAAGCCCATCGCCTGCTCCCGGCAGGCATGGTGGCCGGGCGGGCGCACCGAGCAGAAGGCGTTTTCCAGGTCGCCGGCAATCACCGCGTCGGTCGCAGCGATCGCAGCGCCGGCGGCGCGGCGCGCGGCCAGCAGGGTGAAGCGGTTGAGCACCGTGTCGGGGTCGACCTGCGCGTGGTCGGGGCCGCCGGCGGGTTCGTCGGCCACCAGGCGCTGGTTCAGCGCCTCGAGGTACTCGACGTGCGCGGTGCTGTGCGCCCGGGTGATCTGTTCCAGGGTGGCCAGCGGCACCTCGCAGTGCTCCAGCGCATCGCCCACGCCGGTGAGCAGCAGGCGGTCTTCGATGGCATCCAGCCGACCCGGGCACTCGGGGTGCCCCTCGCCCATGTCGTGCTTCCAGAAGTCGCGGTGTGTGAAGTAGCCTGTCTTGCCCATGTGTCTCTGTCGCCACGCCTAGACCTCATTCGGCATGGGGCCGGCAGGTCTTACGGTATCGTTTGCATATGGATACAAATATGGACGTTGCTGCGAAGCTAGCCACTTTGCTGAGTCAGCTTAACACGGTGATCGTGGGCAAAGAGGCCCAGGTGCGCGACTGCGTGGCCTGCCTGCTGGCAGGTGGGCACCTGCTGATCGAGGATGTGCCGGGGGTGGGCAAGACCACCCTCGCCCACGCGCTGTCGCATACCTTCGGGATGCAGTTCTCGCGGGTGCAGTTCACGGCCGACCTGATGCCTGGCGACCTGTCGGGCGTGGCGATCTACGACCGGGGCCAGCAGGCCTTCGTGTTCCACCCCGGGCCGATCTTTGCGCAGGTGCTGCTGGCCGACGAGATCAACCGTGCCAGCCCCAAGACCCAGAGCGCGCTGCTCGAGGCGATGGAGGAAAAGCAGGTCACCGTCGAAGGCGAAACCCGCCCGCTGCCCACGCCCTTCTTCGTGATCGCCACCCAGAACCCGCAGGACCAGCTCGGCACCTTCGCGCTGCCCGAGTCGCAGCTCGACCGCTTCCTGATGCGCATCTCGCTCGGCTACCCCGACCGCGCCGCCGAGCGGCTGCTGCTCGCGGGCGGCGACCGCCGCGAAATGCTGGCCTCCCTGCCCGCCATGCTGACCGCCGGCGAACTCACGGCCCTGCAGCAGCGCGTGCAGCAGGTGCATGCGGCCGAGCCGCTGCTCAACTACCTGCAGGACCTGATCGCGGCCACGCGCTCGGGCCGCTGGTTCCTGCAGGGCCTGTCGCCGCGCGCCGGCATCGCGGTGCTGCGTGCGGCCAAGGCGCAGGCGCTGCTGGCCAACCGCAGCTACGTCGCACCCGACGACGTGCAGGCCGTGCTGCCGCAAACGATCGCGCACCGCCTCACGCCCGTGGGCGACGCCGGGCGCGGCGCCGTGGAGCAGGTGCGCGCCATGATCGCCGCCGTGCCACTGCCGTAGTCATGAAACACCCCCAGGCTTTGCGCACTTCGTGTCGCTTCTCCTCCCCCCTTGCAGGGGGCAACACCGGCGGCCCGGCGAAGCCGGTTCCGCGGTGTTTCGCGCTTTTCGGCCCCAGGGACCACCACCGATGATCGCCTCTTTGCGCTCGCGCATCGATGGCTGGTTCCTGTCGCGCCGTCCGCCGTCGGACACGCTGGAGCTCACGCAGCGCAATGTCTACATCGTGCCCACGCGGGCCGGATGGACGCTGGGCGCGACGCTGCTGGTGCTGCTGGTCGCCTCGATCAACTACCAGCTCAACCTCGGCTACCTGCTGACCTTCCTGCTGGCCGGCAGCGTGGCCGTGGGCATGCACGTGTGCCACGGCACGCTGCGCGGGCTGGCGATGCACCTCGTGCCGCCCGATGCCCACTACGCGGGCGCCGCCGCCGTCTTCCGGGTGGTGCTGCACAACACCCGGCGCCGCGTGCGCTACGGCATCGGCATGGCCGTGCGCGGCAGCGGGCAATGGGCCTGGACCGACGTGCCGGCCGAGGGAACGTCCACCGTCGAGATCGCCTTCCAGCCCGAGCGGCGCGGCCTGCACCCGGTCCCGCCGCTCACGGCCGAGACGCGCTTCCCGCTCGGCACGTTCCGCGTGTGGACAGTCTGGCGGCCGGCCGCGCAGATGCTGGTCTACCCCACGCCCGAGGCGCATCCGCCGCCGCTGCCGCCGGGCGAGCCGCTGTCGGGGCCGGCGGCGATGTCCGCCTCGCTGCGGGCGCACAACGCCGGCGAGTACGACGGCGTGCGCGCCTACCGCCGCGGCGATCCGCTGAAGCTCGTGGTCTGGAAGAAGGCAGCGCGCGCACAGGCAGCCGGATCGGAAGAGCTGGTGAGCCGCGACACGCAGCAGACCCAGCGCGAAGAACTCTGGCTCGACGCGCGGAGCACCGGCCTTGCCGATGCCGAAGCCCGCCTCTCGCGCCTGTGCGCGTGGGTGCTGATGGCCGACCGGCTGGGCGTGGACTACGGCATCCGGGTAGAGGGCCGGGTCGTGAAGCCGTCGCAAGGCGAAGCCCACCGGCGCGCCTGCCTCGAGGCCTTGGCGCTGTGTTGAACGGAACCGCCGCATGAACCGAGTCATACGGGAACTCGCCGCACTCCCCCGGGACGCGCGGGATACCCTTTTCCTGCTCTGCGTGATCGGCCTGATCCTGCTGCCGCAGATCGAGAACCTGCCCTGGTGGTGCACGGCCATCACAGCCATGGTGCTGCTCTGGCGCGCCACATTGTCCGTACAGGGACGCTCCCTGCCCAGCAAGTGGTGGCGCATCGCCCTGCTGGCGCTGATCCTCGGCGCCACCTACGCCACGCACCGCACGCTGCTGGGCCGCGACGCGGGCGTGACGCTGATCGTCAGCCTGCTCGCACTCAAGACGCTGGAACTGCGCGCGCGGCGCGATGCGTTCGTGGTCTTCTTCCTGGGCTTCTTCGCGATGCTCACGAACTTTTTCTATTCGCAGTCGCTGCTGACCGCGTTCACCATGCTGCTGGCGCTGCTGGGCCTTTTGACCGCGCTGGTCAACGCGCACATGCCGGTGGGTCGGCCGCCGCTGATGCAGGCCGCACGCATGGCGGGCTGGATGGCGCTGGCGGGCGCGCCGATCATGCTCACGCTGTTCCTGCTGTTCCCACGCCTCGCGCCGCTGTGGGGCACACCCAGCGACGCCATGCTGGGGCGCAGCGGCCTGTCGAACACCATGCGCGTCGGCACCATCGCCGAACTGGCGCTCGATGACCGCATCGCCGCGCGCATCAAGTTCGACGGTGGCCGGGCGCCGCCGCAAAGCCAGCTCTATTTCCGTGGACCGGTGCTGGCGCAGTTCGACGGCCGTGAATGGACCGCGCTGCCGTCATGGGCGCGCGGCGCGCAATGGACCCCCAACCTGCGCGTGAGCGGCGAACCCGTGCGCTACGAGGTCACGCTCGAAGCCAGCAACCGCCCCTGGCTGCTGGCCCTCGACGCGGCGCAGCGCCCCCCCGAGGCACCCGGCTTCGAAGTCACCGGCACGCCCGACCTGCAATGGATCGCGAACCGCCCCGTCACCGACCTGGTGCGCTACCGCGCCGAAAGCTACACGCAGTTCCAGAGCGGCCCATTGAAGCGCACGGGCGGCCAGCTCCAGGCCTACTTGGCGCTGCCGCCCGGCACCAACCCGCGCACCGCCGCCCTCGCCGCCGAGATGCGCGCCGACCCCGCGCTGGCCAACGCCAACGCGCAGGCCTTCGTGCAGGCCGCCCTGCGGCGCCTGCGCACCGGCGGCTACAGCTACACGCTGGAGCCGGGCGTCTATGGCAACGACACGGCCGACGAGTTCTGGTTCGACCGCAAGGAGGGCTTCTGCGAACACATCGCCTCGGCCTTCGTGGTGCTGATGCGCAACCTGAACATCCCGGCGCGCATCGTGACGGGCTACCAGGGCGGGGAACTCAACGGCGTAGACAACTACTGGATCGTGCGCCAGAGCGATGCCCATGCCTGGGCCGAGATCTGGCAGGAAGGCACCGGCTGGACCCGCGTGGATCCCACGGGCTCGGTGTCTCCGGGGCGCATCGGCCAGACACAGCGGCTCCAGCCGCAGCCGGGCCTGATCGCGGGCGCCTTCGGCTCGATGAGCCCCACCCTCGTGCAGAACATCCGCGCCGCATGGGAAGCCGTCAACAACGGCTGGAACCAGTGGGTGCTCAACTACACCCAGAGCCGCCAGCTCAACCTGCTGAAGAACATCGGCTTCAAGGCGCCGAGCCTCGAAGACCTGGCCTACGTGCTGCTCTACCTGCTGGTGGGCGCGAGCCTGGCTGGCGCCGGCTGGACGCTGTGGGAGCGCAGCCGGCACGACCCATGGCTGCGCCTGCTGGGCCGGGCGCGCGCGCGGCTCGCCAAGGCCGGCCTGCAGCTGCCCGACAGCGCCCCGCCGCGCCAGATGGCACAGGCGGCCGACGCACGCTTCGGCCCCGCCGCGCAGGCCGTGCGCGACTGGCTGCTCAAGCTCGAGGCACAGCGTTACGCGCCGGCCACGCCCGACTCGCTCTCCACCCTGCGCGCCGAGTTCCGGCGCATCGCCTGGCCGACCGACAACCCACGCGGCTGAAACCACATGTGTCCCTGAAGAGGGGCCATGTGGGCGGACGGCACAATCGGCCCATGCGATTTTTCCTCTCCACGCCTTCGCGCGCCGCCGCGGCAGCCGCCCTCCTTGCCGCCTGCTGCGCATGGTCCACGGGGGCTGTAGCCCAGAAGTCTTCCAACGGCCGCAGCGCAGCGGCCAGCCCGGTGCGCGGCAGCACGCCCTACGCCACGCGCGACGACGCGATGAAGTTCGCCGACGAAGTGGCCGAGCGCCGCGGCCTCGATCGCGACTGGGTGCGCGCCACCATCGGCAGCGCGCGCTTCCTGCCCAACGTGCCGCGGCTCATGCTGCCGGGCCCGGTCGGCACGGTGAAGAACTGGCAGACCTACCGCAGCCGCTTCATCGACCCGGTGCGCATCGCGGCGGGCGTGCGCTTCTGGCGCGCCAATGCCGACACGCTCGCGCGCGCCGAGCAGGTGTACGGCGTGCCGCCGGAAATCATCGTCGGCATCGTCGGCGTGGAGACCATCTACGGCCGCAACATGGGCAACTTTCGCGTGATCGATGCACTGGCCACGCTCTCGTTCGACTTTCCCGAAGGCCATCCACGCGCGGCCGAGCGCCAGGCCTTCTTCCGCGGAGAGCTCGAAAGCTTCCTGAGCACCGAGAGCCGCACCGCCGACGATCCGCTCACGCCCGTCGGCAGCTATGCCGGCGCGATGGGCATGCCGCAGTTCATGCCCAGCAGCATCGCCAAGTACGCGGTCGACTTCGACGGCGACAGCCGCATCGATCTCGTGAACAACCCGGCCGACGTGATCGGCTCGGTCGCCAACTACTTCAAGGCCTTCGGCTGGAAGGCCGGCATGCCGGCGATCTATCCGATGCATTTCGAGGAAGCGCGGCTGCAGAAGGCGCTGCTGCTGGCGCCCGACATCCTGCCGACCTTCAGCACCGACAGCTTCGTGGCCGCCGGCGCGGTGCCCGAAGGCGACGGCATCAACCACAAGGGCCTGCTCGCATTGATCGAGCTGCAGAACGGCGCCGATGCGCCACCAACCTACGTGGCCGGCACGCGCAACTTCTACGTGATCACGCGCTACAACTGGAGCAGCTACTACGCCATGTCCGTGCTCGACCTTGGGCAAGAGGTCAAGGCGGCGATGGAGCAATAGCACCATGACACCCGAGGCGCTGCGCGCGAACTGGAACGAGGCCTGGCATGCGCTGGGCATCGACTCGCCGGGTGAGGCGCTGTGCGAAGAGCTGCAGCGCCGCTACGGCGAACCGCAGCGCCACTACCACACGGTGCAGCACCTGGGCGAATGCCTCGCGTGGTTCGAGCGCGAGAAGACGTTGGCCGAACGCCCCGGTGAAGTGGCGCTCGCGCTGTGGTTCCACGACGCCATCTACGACGTACACGCCCACGACAACGAGGCACGCAGCGCCGATTGGGCGCGCGAGGCCCTGCTCGAAGCCGGTGCGGACAGAGCAGCCGCCGAGCGCGTCCATGCGCTCGTGATGGCCACACGCCACGACGCCGTACCCGAAGGCCGCGATGCCGAGCTGCTGATCGACATCGACCTGTCGATCCTCGGCGCGGAACGTGGGCGTTTCGACGAATACGAGCGGCAGGTGCATGCCGAATACGCCTTCGTTCCGGACGAGGTGCGGCTGCCGCGGCGCCGAGCGATTCTTCAGCGCTTTCTCGACCGCCAGGCCATCTATGCGACACCGCGGATGCACGCGCAGCTCGAAGCGCAGGCCCGCCTCAACCTGCAGCGTTCCATCGCGGGCTGACCGGCCTCGTCAGGCGGGCACCAGGCGCCACCATTCGGTGCGCGGCGGCTCGCCATGGCGCTCTTCTTCCACGATGCCGAACAACAGGCCGTCGCGCGCCGCGCCCAGCTTCGCCAGCTGCAGCGTGCGCGCCGCATCGCGGCACAGCGCAAAACTGGCGTCGCCCCACCATTCGAGACAGCGGCCGACTTCGGCCAGCATCAGCGCGGGCTGGCTCTGCATGAAGGTGAAGGGCATCGGCAGGCCTGCATCGAGCTGGGTCAGGCCGGCATGCGTGGCGCCCCATGCGCCGCGTTGACTGGCGACACGGATGCGCGCGCCGGCCGGCAATGCGGCCTCGCCCGCCGCGTCGAGGCAGCAGCGTGCGCCGTACATCGCCAGCTCGGTCCACAGGCCGACACGGCGCGGCCGGCGGCCGATGCGGCGGGCGAGGTCATCGCGCCAGTCGACCGGCGGCGGATGCGCGATGAAATGGGCGGTGGTGTGCCAGGTGCTCATGGGCCTGCGTCCTTCAACACGAGCGAAGCATGTCCACCGCCGAAGCCCACCACGTTGAGCAGGATGTTGCGCAGCTTCTGCGGCGCCTCCTTGCTCAGCGCAATGCCGAGCGATGCATCGAGCGAATAATCCACCGACGGCCAGACGCCACCCTCGATGCAGCCGACCAGCAAGGCCAGTTCCGCCGCCCCCGCCGCGCCCAGCGTGTGGCCGATCGCCGACTTGAGCGACACCAGCGGCGGCAGCGGATCGAACACCCGCTTCAGCGCTTCCACCTCGATGGCGTCGTTGACGGGGCTGCCCGCCGCCTGCACCTTGATCAGGTCGATGTCGCCGGGCTGCAGGCCGCTCTGCGCCAGCGCGCCGCGGCACATCGCATGCACGGCCGTGGCTTCGGTGCCCGATGGGTTGCGCCCGTCGACCACGTTGGCACCGCCCGCGACCTGCCAGCGCGCAGGACGCGATGTCATTCGCAGTGCGGCGACCGCTTCGCCGAGCACCAGCCCCTTGCGCTGTGCGCCGAAGGGCTGCGCGCGGTCGGGCGCCAGCAACTGCATCGCGCCGAAGCCGGCGACCGTGAAGCGGTTGTCGAGTTCGATGCCGATCACCAGTGTCTGGTCGGCGTCTTCGCTGCGAATCAGCTCGGCGGCCGCCAGCACCGCGTTCAGCGCCGACGTGCAGGCGGTCGAAACGGTGAACACCGGTCCCTGCCAATCCAGCGCGCGGGCCACGATGCCGGCAAAGTCCTGCAGGTCGCCGCCGAGCCGCAGGTCCTGCTTCTCGTGCTCCATGAAGCCGATGTCGAGCGACGACGAGGCCACGAACAGCGGTACCGTGCGCGCGCCCCAGTCGCCGGTCTGCGCAGCCACGTTGCACACGGTGCGGCACAGGCGCTGCGTCCAGTCGCCTTCGCTCGGCGCCAGCGCGTACACCGGCCAGTGGATTCCCTCTGCCACGGCCACCGGTGTCGGCAGCACGCCGCCGCGCTGCAGCGACGCCAGCACGGATGGAACGTCGTCGCCGAGCACACAGGCCAGGCCCGTGCCGCCCAGGTAGACGTCGCTCATGCCTTGCCCGCCAGCGCGAGGTGCTCCGCCAGATGAGCGATGGAAGTCATCGCCCGGCGTGTTTCCTTGCTGTCGGGCATGCGCACGCCGAAGCGCTGCTGGATCGTCATCGACACCTGGAGCGCGTCGAGCGAGTCGAGGTCGAGCCGGGCCTCGGGGCCGAACAATGGCTCGTCGTCGCCGAGGCCGCCCGGGGGCGCGTCCTTCTCGACGGCTTCGAGCACCATGGCCTTGAGGCTGGCAATGAATTCAGGGGTGACGGTGGTGCTCACGATGCGCGCCTGCGAAACAGAAAAACAGCCAGAAGAAACATCAGCGCCGCGAACACGGCCAGCCGGCCGATCTGCGGCAGCGCATCGGCCACGCCGCCGCCACGCAGCAGCACGGTCAGCAGCGCTTCGAGCCCCCAGTTCATCGGGGAAATCTCGACCAGCCGCTGCATGAAGCCCGGCATGACGAACTTGGGCACCATGATGCCGCCCGCCGCCGCCATCAGCACATTGACCATCGGCCCGATGGTGGCCGCCTGCGCGTGGCTGCGCACCAGGCAGGCCAGCGCGAGCGACAGGCTCACCGCCGCGAGGCTCACGGCCGCGAGCGACAACAGCAGCGCGCCCCAATGGATGCCCGCGAGCGACAGCGCGTCGCCGCCGATCAGCGGCATGAACCAGATGCCGGCCGCGAGCATCAGCACGGCCTGCAGCGCGTTCACGCCCAGGTACGGCAGCGCCTTCGACATCAGCAGCATGCTGCGCGACACGCCCAGGCCCTGCAGCCGTCCGAGCGCGCCCGAGCTGCGCTCCTGCACGAACAGGCTGGACAGCGAGGCCACCACGAAGAACATGCCGAACACCAGCCACGCCGGCACGTTCTGCTGCACCGAGGTCGGCCGCGGGCCGGCGGTGGAGAAGCGCTCGGCGCGCACCATCGCCTCGATGGACGCCTCGGGCGCGGGGCTGGCCGTGCCGGGCACCGCCAGCGCAAGGCGCGCCTTGAGCTCGCCCGAGGCGCCGATGAGTTCGGCGCGCAGTGCGTTGAACAGGTTGGCGTCGATGCCCGGTTCGGTCAGCAGATGGATGTACGCCCTGGTCGACAGCGCGGCCGACTCCAGCTCTTGCGACAGGCCCGGCTCCATCACGATCACGTACTTGAGCGAGCCGTTGAGCAGCCGTGCCTGCCAGTCATTGCCAAGCGGCTGCGGCGCGCCATGGTTGCGCTGCCAGAGCTGCTTGAGCCACTGCGCGGGCGTGGCCGTGTCGCGCATGTCGATGGCGTAGCTCAGTTCGGCCAGCGGCGGGCGGTAGATATCCTTCAGCGTGAGCGACATCAGCACGATGAAGACCATCGGCATCAGGAACAGCGCGGCAAGGCCGTGCATGTCGCGCACGAGGGCGAGCAGTTCTTTCTTGATGAGCGCGAGGAGCATGGGGTTCTTCAGTCGCGCAACGAGCGGTGGGTGAGCGCCATGAACAGCTGCTCCAGGTCATGGCGGCCGAATTCGGCGTGGCGCACCTCGGTGCCCGCGGCTTCCAGAGCAGCCAGCACCGGCCCCGGGCCGCTCCCTGCGTTCAGGTGAATGCGCCAGTGCGCGCCGCCCTGCTCCACCGTGCCGAAGCGCGAGAGCATGCCGGCGTCGAGCCCGTCGGCGGCCAGCGTGAGCAGCATCGCGCTCTTCGACAGCAGCCCGTCGAGCGAGCCTTCGCGCAGCACGTGTCCACGGTCGAGGATGGCGACGCGATCTGCAATGGCCTCGATCTCCTCCATGTAGTGCGAGGCGTAGATCACCGCCGCGCCCTGCTGCGCGAGGCTCCGGATCGCGTCGAGGATGAACGCGCGCGATTGCGGATCGACGCCCACGGTGGGCTCGTCGAACAGCATCAGCTCGGGCTCGGGCAGCAAGGCAATCGCAAGGTTGAGCCGGCGCTTGAGGCCGCCCGAGAGCCGCTCGGCGCGCACGCCCGCGAACTGCTCCAGCTGCGCGAATTGCGTGCAGGCCTCGATCCGCTCCTTCTTGCGCGGGCCCGACAGCCTTCCCGCAGCGGCGAACACCGCCAGGTTCTCGGCCACGGTGAGCATCGGATAGAACGCCTGCTCCTGAGGTGCCACCGCGATGCGCGTCGGGGCCTTCGCACGCACCTGCTGCAGCGGCTGGCCGTCGATGAGGATCTCGCCCGACTGCACGGCCAACGCGCCCGACAAGTGCGAGATCAGCGTGGTCTTTCCCGCGCCGTTGGGGCCCAGCAGGCCCAGCACGCAGCCCCGTGGCACGGTGAGCGACACGTCCACCAGCGCGGGGGTGTCGGCGTTCGGATACCGGTGGCCGAGGGTCTTCAACTCGAGCATGGGTCTGGCCTCGAGTTGCCGGGTGACGGGGGCGTGTCGGCGTGATCGCGCCCCGAACAACGAACAACAAGGAGAAAAGAACAACGCTCCATCTCAGGCCACGGCAGCCTTCAGGTCGCGAAAGAAGTTTTCTTCCTGCAGCGCCTGCTCGTGCAGCTTGGCAGCCAGCGCGGCGGGGTCGACCGCCTCTCGCCCCTTCACCATGCGCGCCGCCTTGAGCGCGAACGCACGCCAGCCGTCGCCGATGGCGATCAGCCGCTCGGACATCTGCTGCAGTTGCGGCTTGTCGAGCAGCTGTGCCGCCTCTTGCAGGAAACCCGCATAGATGAAGCGGAAACCCGCCCCGCCCGTGCCGATTTCTTCCTGCATGCGCACCACGTGGCCGATGAAGTCGACGCTGCGCGGATCGGTCGGCGACAGCTTCTGCATGCGCTTGGCCAGCATGCGCATGCCGCGTACGCCGACGATGGGAATGGGCGCCAGCATGTTGCGCACCGTCTTGCGGATGGCCTTGACCACGGAGGCCGCATCGACCGTCTTGCGATCGATGGCCTGCGGGTAATACATGAGCCCCTTCGGCGCCAGCACGCCCTTGGCGAAGCGAGCGCGTGCCAGGTCGCCGCTCGGGCAGCGCACGGGCTCCTCGAACACCGGGTCGCTGATCAGGTAGTCATCGCCGTCCTTCCCGTACACCAGCAGGTTGTGCGCATTGAAGTGGAAGCGCATGTTCGGCGGAAAGTACGGCAGCCAGTAGACCGAGGTCTGCAGGCCCACCAGCTGGCCATCGGCCAGCAAAGCATCGAGCCGCTGCTGTCCGGCCTCGGCGCTGCGAAAGGTCTCGAAGCGGAAGCGGGCGGCCATCGGTGCCAGCAGGCCCTTGATGATGGCCTTGGGCGGCATGCGGTACGAAATGAGCGGCAGGCCCGACAGCTTGATGAACGGCAGGTACGCGAACGAGATCGCGGACGACAGGCCGAGCGCCATGCTCTCGCTCATCGGTGCGCCGTGGTGGCGCATCAGGCTGGAGATGACGCCGCTTTCGCAATGCGCCGCCTGTTGGTGTTGGAAGTTCACGGCAGGCCCTGCAAGGTGGAGACGGAAAGCCCCAGCGCTTCGCCGTAGCGCGCGAGCTGGGCCGGCGACAGCGCCGCGAAATGGCGCGGCTGCAGGTGGCGCCGTACGCGCCACTGCCAGAAGCCGCTGGTCTGCGAGAGCAGCGCCACGTCCATGCGGCGCTCGTACATCCAGTATTCGAGCGGCGAGGCCTGCCCCGCCTTCACGCGCTCCTTCGCGGCCTGCGCCTGTTCGACGAGCACGTCGACCGCATGGCTGGTGACGATCTCCTCCGCCTCCCAGCCGCGCGAAGTGGTGGTGACGACGCGGCCCTGCGCGTCGCGGGCGTACATCAGCTTGGAATGGCCGTCGAGGGTCGCATTGCCCTCCTGCGGTACTGCGTCGAGATCCATGGCTACACAGCCTCCATGTAGATGAAGCCGCTGGAGAAGCGGCCGCTCTCCGGCACGAACATCAGCAGCTTCTGGCCACGCTGGATGCGGCCCGAGCGGAACAGCTCGTCGAGCATGATGTAAGGCGACGCCGAACCCGTGTTGCCCTTGCTCGCAAGATTGCTGAACCAGCGCTCGCGCGGAATCGGCAGGCCCAGCGATTCGAGGCACTGGCTCACCGGCTCGACGAAGTACTGCGACGACAGGTGCGGCAAAAACCAGTCGATGTCCGCCGACTTCAGCCCGCGCCGCTCGATGATGGCCGCCAGCGGCTCGCCCAGCGTGGCGCGCACGATGTTCTCGTTGAGCAGGCGCACGTCCTGCTTCACGGCGAAGGTCGACTCGCTCTGCCATTCGGCGGGCGTCTTGCGCCCCCAGCCGTCGAGGCCGCCTTCGGCATTCTTCTCGGCGCCGGCGTACATGCACACCGGCAGCTCATGCGCAGCCGACGACAGGTCGATCCAATCGACACGCAGCGACAGCGGCCCGCGCGGCTCGCGCTCCAGCAGCACGGCGCCGGCACCGTCGGACAGCATCCAGCGCAGGAAGTCCTTCTCGAAGGCCAGTTCGGGCCGCGCCTCCAGCGCCTCCAGCTTGTGCTCCAGCTCGGCCTCGAAGCGCGAGCCGCGCATGACGGCCGAGGCCAGCTCCGAACCCGTGGCCACCGCACGCTGCGCATCGCCCGCGCGCACCGAGAGCCACGCATGCTTCAGCGCGGTGGCGCCGGCCAGGCAGATGCCCGCGCAGGCCACCACTTCGAGCCGGGGCCAGCCGAGTTCGCCATGCACCATCACCGCGTGGTTGGGCATGAGCTGGTCGGGCAGCGAGGTGCCGGTGACGAGGCAGTCGACCGGGCCGATATCGCCGAGCGCGCGGATGGCCGAGGCGGTGAGCTGCGCGTTGGTCATGGCCAGCTCGCCGGTGGCGCGGTCGATGGCGTAGTGGCGCGACTGGATGCCGTTGCTGCGAAGAATCAGCCGCCGCGCGCGAGAAGCCTTGCCGCCGATGCGGCCGAGGACGTCTTCGATGTCTTCATTGCTGACGGGGGGAAACGGCAGAAAGGCGGCGGTGCGGGTCAGGAAGACATCAGTTGTCATAGAGAGCAGTGCGATCCGTGGCCGAGCCCGACGGGCACTCGAATTGAGCCGTCATTTTAGTCAGCCACCCTCTGAACAAGGGCCGCAGGAGCGCCTGCAGCGTCAGGCTCACCGGCACCACCGTGACGATCAGCGCGATCAGGAACAGCACGTACAACAGCAGCAGCGGCTTGCGCTGCCACGCACCCGGACTGCCGGCCGCCATGATCAGCTTGCCCCACAGGTAGAAGCTGCGGGTGCCGGCCTTCTCGCTGATGAGCAATTTCGCGTCGGCCCGCACGGCGCCCAGGCCGGCCAGCAAAGGCTGCGTCCCACGCTCCTGGCCGCTGTGCAACGCATCGCGCAGGGCACGCCCGAAGCGGGCGGTGCCGCGGATCTGCCTGGTGCTGAGCCCGGCATCGGGCATGCCCCAGAAGCCGCGCTTGCGGCCCCAGATCAGCCAGGCCGGCGTGGTGAAGAAGGTGGCGAGCGTGGGGCCGGGGTCGGTGAGCACCACGTTGTCGATCAGGCGCGCGCCCACGTCATCGAGCATGCCCTTGAGCTTCTCATGGGCCAGCAGCCACATGTTGCGGCACGCGATGACCGTGACCACAGGTTTGCCCTTGAGCAGCCGCGCCGCCACCGGGTGCTTCAGAAAAGCCGCAACGGGCTGCGAAGGTGCCAGGAACCAAACCTGGTAGGGCAGCACGATCAGGTCGAAGTCTTCCTCGCCCGTGAGCGACAGTGGCGCGAGCGGCTGCGGCTTCATGTGGGCCGACTCGGGGAAGGCATCGAAGAAAGTCAGGAAGGGCCAGGGAAAGGGATACGGCTTCTGCGGCCGCAGTGTTTCTTCGTGCACCTGGATCGACGGGTCGGCGCGCAGCGGGGCGGCGATCTGCTCGGCGACCTCGTCGAGCTGGCCGGACTGCGAATAGCGCAGGACCAGGACGCGCTTGACGCTTCGAGGGGCGGCTGCTGGGTCCGTGCGTGGGGGGCTGGAAAGGCTGGAGGTCACTGGCGGTGGCGTTTCGGGGGCCGTCGAATGTACGCGAAGCCCGTGCCGAACGCATCTGCCATTGGTCATGCGTCGCGACAATCAGACGGCCGGATCGGTCATATGGCCGCAATGCGGGAAAAGAACAAAAAGGGCCGCACCTCGCGGCACGGCCCTTGTCACGGCGATCTTTTCAGAACGCGGACGCTGTATGCAAGGCTCAGCGCACCTTGCCTTCCTTCCAGGCGGTCAGCAGCTTGTTGTAGTCGATGGTCTCGCCCTTCGGCTTTTCGTTGGCCAGCTTCTTCCACGGGGCATGGTCGTCGCTCAGGTACTTGGCCGGATCACCCTTGGGGTTCAGCTTGGGCGCGCAATGGGCCATGCCGGCGCGCTCGAGGCGGGCCATCACGTTGTCCATCTCGTCGGCCAGGTTGTCCATTGCCTTCTGCGGGGTCTTCTCGCCCGTGACGGCCTCCGCCACGTTCTTCCACCAGAGCTGCGCGAGCTTCGGATAGTCGGGTACGTTGGTGCCGGTCGGCGTCCATGCCACGCGTGCCGGGCTGCGGTAGAACTCGATCAGGCCGCCGTACTTGTTGGCGTTCTGCGTGAAGTAGTCCGCACGGATGTCGCTGTCGCGGATGAATGTCAGCCCGGTGATCGACTTCTTCAGCGAGGTGGTCTTGGCGGTGATGAACTGCGCGTAGAGCCATGCTGCCGCCGTCTTGTTGGCGTCATGGCCCTTGAAGAAGGTCCACGAGCCCACGTCCTGGTAGCCGTTCTGCATGCCCTGCTTCCAGTACGGACCGTTCGGGCCGGGGGCCATGCGCCACTTGGGGGAGCCGTCGTCGTTCACGACCGGCAGGCCCTTCTTGGTCATGTCGGCGGTGAAGGCCGTGTACCAGAAGATCTGCTGCGCGATCTGGCCCTGGGCCGGCACTGGACCGGATTCGCCGAAGGTCATGCCCATGGCCTCCTTGGGCGCGTACTTCTTCATCCAGTCGATGTACTTGGTGAGCGCGTACACGGCGGCTGGCGAGTTGGTGGCACCGCCGCGCGACACCGAGGCACCGGTAGGCGTGCACTTGTCGTCGGCCACGCGGATGCCCCATTCGTCGATCGGCATGCCGTTGGGAATTCCCTTGTCGGCGGAGCCGGCCATCGACAGCCACGCATCGGTGAAGCGCCAGCCGAGCGACGGGTCTTTCTTGCCGTAGTCCATGTGGCCGTAGATTGGCTTGCCGTCGATGGTCTTCACGTCGACGCTGAAGAACTCGGCGATGTCTTCATAGGCGCTCCAGTTCAGCGGCACGCCCAGGTCGTAGCCGTACTTGGCCTTGAACTTGTCCTGCAGGTCCTTGCGCGCGAACAGGTCGGCGCGGAACCAGTACAGGTTGGCGAACTGCTGGTCGGGCAACTGGTACAGCTGACCGTCGGGCGCGGTGGTGAAGCTGGTGCCGATGAAGTCCTTCAGGTCGAGGCCGGGGTTGGTGAACTCCTTGCCGGCGCCCTTCATGTAGTCGGTCAGCGACATGATCTTGCCGTAGCGATAGTGCGTGCCGATCAGGTCGGAGTCGGAAATCCAGCCGTCATAGATCGACTTGCCCGACTGCATCGAGGTCTGCAGCTTCTCGACCACGTCGCCTTCCTGGATCAGGTCGTGCTTGACCTTGATGCCGGTGATTTCCTCGAAGGCCTTGGCCAGTGTCTTCGACTCGTATTCGTGGGT
This sequence comes from Variovorax sp. 10L421, assembly GCF_056395365.1. Lineage (NCBI taxonomy): Bacteria > Pseudomonadati > Pseudomonadota > Betaproteobacteria > Burkholderiales > Comamonadaceae > Variovorax > Variovorax sp. 10L421. The sequence continues at coordinate 186,048 of NZ_JBFTJJ010000011.1, read as the reverse complement.
GGTCAGCGTTTCGGAGACGACGGACACCTCCTTCACGCCCTTGGCCTGCAGCTTCTTGGCCGCATCGATGAACCATTTCATTTCCTCCATCTGCTTGTCCTTGGACAAGGTCGATGGCTGGAACTCGCTGTCGATCCATTTCTTGGCTTCGGCCTCGCCAGCCGTCGCCGCACCATGCGCGGCGAACATCGCCGCTGCCAGTGCCAATGCCGTGTAGCGCATCTTCATGAAGTTGTCTCCTCGGTTGTTGCTTCCCCGGTGTTGTGTTCGATCACGGCTCCGGGGAGGCGGAGAGCCGGAACGCGTCTGAGAAGACGAAAGGAAATGTTCAGCCCTTGCGCATCACCAACGCGAGCAGGCCCATCGACAGCACGAAGCTGATCCAGATCGAAGGCTCGGCCTCGAGGCTGAGCCACTCCTGGAACTTGCCCGCCAGGCCGATGAAGACCAGGTTCACATACGCCGCCGACAGCAGCCCGATGAACAGCCGGTCGCCACGCGTGGTGGCCATCGGCAGCCAGCCGCGCCGCAGCGTGGTGGGCGACTTGAATTCCCACACCGTCATGCCGACCAGCATGAGTGCGATGCAGCTGAAGAAAACGGCCACGGGGGTGGTCCATACCATCCAGTCGAACATGCTCTATTTCCTTGTCTTTTCTTGCTCCTTCCCCTTCCGGGCGAGGGAGAGAAACCATCATTCAAACGCGCCCCATCGCGAAACCCTTTGCGATGTAGTGGCGCACGAACCAGATCACGATCGCGCCCGGCACGATGGTCAGCACGCCGGCCGCTGCCAGCGTTGCCCAATCCATGCCCGACGCGCTCACCGTGCGCGTCATCGTCGCGACGATGGGCTTGGCATTCACGCTCGTGAGCGTGCGCGCCAGCAACAGCTCGACCCAGCTGAACATGAAGCAGAAGAACGCCGCCACGCCCACGCCGGCCTTGATGAGCGGCAGGAAGATGGTGAGGAAGAAGCGCGGGAACGAATAGCCGTCGATATATGCCGTCTCGTCGATCTCGCGCGGGATGCCGCTCATGAAGCCCTCCAGGATCCACACCGCCAGCGGCACGTTGAACAACAGGTGCGCGAGCGCCACGCCCAGGTGCGTGTCCATGAGGCCGACCGTGCTGTAGAGCTGGAAGAACGGCAGCAGGAACACCGCGGGCGGCGTCATGCGGTTGGTCAGCAGCCAGAAGAACACGTGCTTGTCGCCCAGGAACGAATAGCGCGAGAACGCATAGGCCGCGGGCAGCGCCACGGTGAGCGAGATGACCGTGTTGATCGCCACGTAGATCAGGCTGTTGATGTAGCCCGAGTACCACGACTCGTCGGTGAAAATGCGCGCGTAATTGGCCCAGGTGAGCTGCTGCGGGAAGAACGAGAAGCTCGACAGAATCTCCTCGTTCGTCTTGAAGCTCATGTTGACCATCCAGTAGATGGGCAACAGCGCGAACAGGATGTACAGCACCAGGAAGATGCTGCGCTTGTGAAATCTCTTCTCGTTCATTTCTCCACCTCCGCTTCCTGCGTACCGACCCGCTGCATCCAGTTGTAGAGCACGAAGCAGAACAGCAGGATGATGAGGAAATAGATCAGCGAGAACGCCGCCGCCGGCCCCAGGTCGAACTGCCCCACGGCCTTCTGCGTGAGGTACTGGCTCAGGAAAGTGGTCGCATTGCCCGGCCCGCCGCCCGTCAGCACGAAGGGCTCGGTGTAGATCATGAAGCTGTCCATGAAGCGCAGCAGCACGGCGATCATCAGCACACCGCGCATCTTGGGCAGCTGGATGAAGCGGAACACCGCGAACTTGCTGGCGCCGTCGATGCGCGCGGCCTGGTAGTAGGCGTCGGGAATGGAGCGCAGGCCCGCATAGCACAGCAGTGCCACCAGCGGCGTCCAGTGCCAAACGTCCATCACCAGCACGGTGAGCCACGCATCGGTAGCGCTGCCGGTGTAGTTGTATTCGATGCCCAGGGTCTGCAGCGCGTGGCCCAGCAGGCCGATGTCGGCGCGCCCGTAGATTTGCCAGATGGTGCCGACCACGTTCCATGGGATGAGCAGCGACAGCGCCACCACCACCAGCACGGCCGACGACTTCCAGCCCTTGGCCGGCATCGACAGCGCCAGGCCGATGCCCAGCGGAATCTCGACCAGCAGCACCGACAGCGAGAAACCCAGCTGGCGCCACAGCGCCTGGTGCAGCTCGTCGTCGCGCATCACCGCGGCGAACCATTCGGTGCCGACGAACACGCGGCGATCGGGCGAGATGATGTCCTGCACGGAGTAGTTGACCACCGTCATGAGCGGCACGATGGCCGAGAAGGCGACGCAGATCAGCACCGGCAGCACGAGCCACCAGGCTTTCTGATTGATTGGCTTGGTGGTTGCGTTCATGCGACCAGTTCCTCATCCTTGTAATAGCAGGTGTGCGTGTCTAGCACCCGCACCCATACCGTGTCTCCCACTGCGGGCAGCCGGTCGTCCGAATGCAGCCGCACCTTCAGCAGGCTGCCGCCGGCTTCCACGCCCAGCATCACGTGCGTGCCCACGTCCTGCACCTGCTTCACCACGGCCGGCACCGCACCGGCCGCGCCTGCATTCGACAGACGCAGGTACTCGGGGCGGATGCCGATCTTCAGCGGCCCCTGCGGCAGCTCGCGCGTGGGCACCAGCGGCGTTCCCGCCACTTCGATGGTGCCGTTGGCGCTCTGCGCCGACAGGAAGTTCATGCCCGGCGAACCGATGAAATGCCCGACGAAGGTGTGGGCCGGCCGCTCGAACAGCGCGTCGGCGCTGCCCACCTGCACGGCCTTGCCGCGCGTCATGACCACCACCTCTTCCGCGAAGGTAAGCGCCTCGACCTGGTCGTGCGTCACGTAGATCAGCGTGAGCTTCAGTTCGCGGTGGATCTGCTTGAGCTTGCGGCGCAGCTGCCACTTCAGGTGCGGGTCGATCACGGTGAGCGGCTCGTCGAACAGCACCGCCGACACGTCGCTGCGCACCAGCCCGCGTCCCAGCGAGATCTTCTGCTTGGCGTCAGCCGCCAGACCGGCCGCGCGCTGGTTGAGCTGCCCGCTCATGTCGAGCATCTCGGCAATCTCGCCGACGCGCTTCTTGATCTGGTCGGCCGGCACCTTGCGGTTGCGCAGCGGGAACGCGAGGTTCTCGGCCACGGTCATGGTGTCGTAGATCACCGGGAACTGGAACACCTGCGCGATGTTGCGCTCCTGCGGCGTGGCCCGCGTCATGTCGCGGCCATCGAAGCTCACCGTGCCCTGCGAAGGCACGAGCAGGCCCGAGATGATGTTCAGCATGGTCGTCTTGCCGCAGCCCGAGGGGCCGAGCAAGGCATAGGCGCCGCCGTCGCGGAAGCTCATCTTCAGCGGGAGCAGCGCGTAGTCGCTGTCCTGCGTGGGGTTCGCACGGTAGGCGTGTGCCAGGTCGAGATCGATGCGTGCCATGTCAGCTCTCCTTCACGCTTCCGCGTGATACGCAATGCATGAAACAGTCGAGACCTTGTCGCGGAACACCGCGGAACCGGCTTTGCCGGGCCGCTGGTGTTGCCCCTGGAAGGGGGTTGGCGAAGCGACACGAAGTGCGCGAAGACTGGGGGTCATCCTATTTCCTCGGCGCCAGCGCCAGTTTTTCACTGGCATCGAACACATAGGCCTGCGACGCGCTGAAGTACAGCGTGATCGGCGCGCCCAGCTCGAAACGATGCACGCCGGTGAGCTGCGCCACCAGTTCGCCCACCGCGGTCTCGACGTGCACGAAGGTGTCGGAGCCCGAGATCTCGGCCAGCTCCACCTTGCCGGGCAAGGCGATGTCGCCCTCACTCGCGCCCACGTTCAATGCGCTCGCGCGCAAGCCGACCGTGACAGCACCCGATACGCCTTCAGGCAAGGCCAGCGCCAGTGCGGGGCCACCCGCGAGTTGCACCTTGCCAGCGGCCGCCGTGCCCTGCAGCAGGTTCATCGGCGGATCGCTGAAGGCGCGCGCCACGCGCAGCGATTGCGGCGCATGGAACACCTCGGCGGTCGGGCCGTACTGCAGCAGTTCGCCGGCATCCATCACCGCCGTGTAGCCGCCGAGCAGCAAGGCCTCGCCCGGTTCGGTGGTGGCGTAGATCACGGTCGAGTCGCCGGTGGCGAAGAGCTGCGTGAGCTCTTCGCGCAGGCCTTCGCGCAGTTTGTAGTCGAGGTTGACCAGTGGCTCGTCGAGCAGCATCAGCGGTGCGTTCTTGGCAAGCGCGCGTGCCAGCGCCACGCGCTGCTGCTGCCCGCCAGAGAGCTCGGCCGGCAGGCGGTCGAGGAACATGCCGATGTGCAGCTTCTCGGCCAGCGCCTTCACCCGTGCCTCGATGTTCGTCTCGCCGCGCAGCTTCAGCGGCGAGGCGATGTTGTCCGACACCTTGAGCGACGGATAGTTGATGAACTGCTGGTAGACCATCGCGACATTGCGTTCGCGCACGGGCATGCCGGTCACGTCCTTGCCGTCGACCAGCACCTTGCCTTCGGTCGGCGTGTCGAGTCCGGCCATCAGCCGCATGAGGCTGGTCTTGCCGGCCTGCGTGGCGCCCAGCAGCACGGTGACCGCGCCGCTTCGGGGCGCGATGCTCTGCTCGTAGAGCCATGTCTGCGCTCCCACCTTCTTGGTGACGCGCTCCAGTGTCAATTGCATTGGCGCTGCTCTCTTTTACGGATCTAGTTGCTCTTGGGATGGGACTGCAGCCAGAGCGCGACCTGCTCGCGCTCTTCGGCCGTGTAGTGCAGCCCCAGCTTGGACCGCCGCCAGAGCACGTCTTCGGCGCTCACGGCCCATTCRTGGTCCTGCAGGAAGCGCAGTTCGCGCTCGTACAGGCCCGGCGCCACTTCGGCGCCCAGGTCGGCAAAGGACTTCGCATCACCGAGCAGGTCCGCAATGCGGGCGCCGTAGCCGCGCGCGAAGCGGCGCGCCAGTTGGCCATAGAGCCACGGATACCTGGCCTGCACGGCCGATACGAAGCGCTCGAAATCGTCATCGGGCCGGCTGGCGGCGCCGATCCAGGCCGACAGGTCGCCGCCCGCGAGGAAGGCGCCGTCGGTCCAGGCCGGGCGTTGCGCGCTCGACTGCCCGAGCATCTTGCCGACCTCGTCGGCCGCGTCTTCGGCCAGCTTGCGGAAGGTGGTGATCTTGCCGCCCCATACCGACAGCAGCGGCGCGGCCGTGGTGTTCGATTCGAGCATGTAGTCGCGCGTGACGGCCGAAGGGTCGCCCGAGTCGTCGTCGAGCAGCGGGCGCACGCCCGAGTAGGTCCACACCACGTCGGCCGGCACGATGGGCTTCTCGAAGTAGCGGCTGGCCTGGGTGCACAGGTAGTCGATTTCCTCCTGCGCGATGCGTGCGGCGCCCGGGTCGTCGCCGGTGAGTTCGATGTCGGTGGTGCCGATCAGCGTGAACTCGTCCTGGTAGGGAATGGCGAAGATGATCCGCTTGTCGGGGTTCTGGAAGATGTAGGCGTGGTCGTGCTCGAACAGGCGCGGCACGACGATGTGGCTGCCCTTCACGAGCCGCAGGCTCTTGGTGGCCAGCGCCTCGCCCTTGGCCGACTGCGCGACGCCGCGCAGAAAGGATTCGGCCCACGGCCCCGCGGCATTGACCACCGCGCGGGCGCGCAGCGTGCGCTTGCCGCCGTCGGCGCCCAGCAGCGTCGCGGTCCAGCCGTCGGCATCGCGCTGCGCATTCACGCAGCGCGTGCGGGTCAGCACCTCGGCGCCGCGCGCCTGCGCGTCGAGCGCGTTGAGCACCACGAGGCGCGCGTCGTCGACCCAGCCGTCGGAGTAGATGAAGCCGCGCTTGTACTGGTCCTTCAGCGGCTTGCCGGCCGCGTGCTTGCGCAGATCGACGCTGCGCGAACCCGGCAGCACCTCGCGCCTGGCGAGATGGTCGTACATGAACAAGCCGATGCGGATCATCCAGGCCGGGCGCATCGACGGGTCATGCGGCATCACGAAGCGCAGCGGCCACATGATGTGCGGCGCGCTCTTGAGCAGCACCTCGCGCTCCTGCAGCGCCTTGCGCACAAGCGAGAACTCGTAGTACTCGAGGTAGCGCAGCCCGCCGTGGATCAGCTTGGTGGAGGAAGAAGAAGTGTGCGAGGCGAGATCGTCCTTTTCGCACAGCACCACGCGCCAGCCACGGCCAGCGAGGTCGCGCGCGATGCCACAGCCGTTGATGCCGCCGCCGACGATCAGCACGTCGCAATCGGTGGCTGGCGCGGGCGAACTGGAAGAAAAATCGCTCACAGAAAGGAGTCCGTTGAAGCGTGACTTTGGTCACTGACGGCGGCCATTGTATTTTCGTGTTTTTTCATTTGGATTCCTTTTAGCGCGATTTTCCCCCGAGTTTTCCCTTAGGCATCTTCGTTTTCGTTCGTTTTAAAGTGGCACGCGCTGTACCCTTGCCCCCAGTCTTCCCGCTTTCCACGACGCCCTTGTGAACTCCAACCCGCGCCAGATCAACCTCCTGGACACCGTGCGAACGCGCGGTTCCGTCACCGTCGAACAGCTGGCCGACATGCTCGGCGTCACCCTGCAGACCGTGCGGCGCGACGTGCAGCGGCTGGCCGACGAGGGGTTGCTCACGCGCTTCCACGGCGGCGTGCGCATGCCCAGCTCGACCACGGAGAACATCGGCTACCAGCAGCGAGAGACGCTGCATGCCGAAGGCAAGGCGCGCATCGCCCGCCGCGTGGCGGAGCTGGTGCCCAATGACTGCTCGCTGATCCTCAACATCGGCACCACCACCGAAGCCATCGCCAAGGCGCTGCTGCGCCACACCGGCCTGCGCGTGATCACCAACAACCTGAACGTGGCCACCATCCTGAGCGGCAACACCTCGTGCGAGGTGATCGTGGCGGGCGGCTCGGTGCGCCCGCGCGACCGCGCCATCGTGGGCGAGGCCACCATCGATTTCATCCGCCAGTTCAAGGTCGACATCGCACTGATCGGCGTGTCGAGCATCGAGGCGGACGGCTCGCTGCGCGACTTCGACCTGCGCGAGGTGAAGGTGGCGCAGACCATCATTGCCCAGGCACGCGAGGTGTGGCTGGCGGCCGATGCGAGCAAGTTCAACCGGCCCGCGATGATCCAGCTGGGCACGCTGTCGCAGATCGACCGGCTGTTCACGGATGCGGAGCCGCCTGCGCCTTTTGCGGACCTGCTGCATGCGGCGCAGGTGCGCCTGGAAATCGCGCGTGAATCATGAGCACATCCCCTGTTGCTCCCGCCTTGCTCCCTCCCCCTCTGGGGGAGGGTTGGGGTGGGGGCACGGCGGCCTCCGCAGACGCATCGCGCCTCATCGAAGGCCCGCCCCCATCCCGGCCCTCCCCCGGAAGGGGACGGAGCAAGACAACGTCGGTTCGATGAGCGGACTCAGAGAAACATTGCCCCTATGACCACCTACCTGCTAGCCCTCGACCAAGGCACCTCCAGCTCGCGCAGCATCGTGTTCGACCGCGAAGGCCACATCGTCGCCATTGCACAGAAGGAACTCACGCAGATCTATCCGCAGCCCGGCTGGGTCGAGCACGACCCGATGGAAATCTGGCGCAGCCAGCTCGCCACCGCGCGCGAAGTGCTGGTGAAGGCGAAGCTGCAGCCCACCGACATTCACGCCATCGGCATCACCAACCAGCGCGAGACCACCGTCCTGTGGAACCGCAAGACCGGCCAGCCGGTGCACCACGCCATCGTCTGGCAGGACCGCCGCGCCGAGCCGCTGTGCGCGCAGCTGCGCGACGCGGGCATGACCGACACCATCCGCGAGAAGACCGGGCTGGTGATCGATGCGTACTTCTCCGGCACCAAGCTGCGCTGGCTGCTCGACAACGTGCCCGGCGCGCGCGCGCAGGCCGAGCGCGGCGAACTGGCCTTCGGCACCGTTGACAGCTGGCTCATGTGGCAGCTCACCGGCGGCAAGGTGCACGTGACGGACGTCAGCAATGCCTCGCGCACGATGCTCTTCAACGTGCACCGGAACGAATGGGACGCCGACCTGCTCGCCGCACTGGAGATCCCCGCCGCGCTCATGCCGAAAGTGCAGCCGTCGAGTTCGCACTTCGCCGATACCGACGCGGCACTGCTGGGCCATGCGCTACCCATCGGCGGCGTGGCCGGCGACCAGCAGAGCGCCCTCTTCGGCCAGGCCTGCTTCGAGGCCGGCATGGCCAAGAACACCTACGGCACCGGCTGCTTTTTGCTGATGCACACGGGCGGCGCGTTCCAGCCCTCGCACAACGGACTGCTCGTGACCAGCGCCGCGCAGACCGACAAGACGCCGCAATACGCGATGGAAGGCAGCGTGTTCGTCGGCGGCGCCGTGGTGCAGTGGCTGCGCGACGGACTCAAGGCCATCAAGGGCAGCGCCGAGGTGCAGTCGCTGGCCGAGAGCGTGCCCGATGCGGGCGGCGTGATGATGGTGCCGGCCTTCACCGGCCTCGGCGCGCCCTACTGGGACGCGGACGCGCGCGGCACGATCACGGGGCTCACGCGCGGCACCACGGTCGCGCACATCGCGCGCGCCGCGCTCGAAAGCATCGCCTACCAGAGCGCCGCGCTGCTGCAGGCCATGAGCCGCGACGCAGTGGCTGCCGGCGGCAAGCCCGTGGCCGAGCTGCGCGTGGACGGCGGCGCGAGCGTGAACGACCTGCTGATGCAGTTCCAGGCCGACCTGCTGGGCATTCCGGTGGTGCGGCCCGAAGTGATCGAGACCACCGCGCTGGGCGCCGCGTATCTCGCTGGGCTTTCCACCGGCGTCTACACCGACGCGCGCCAGCTGTCGAAGCTGTGGAAGATCGAGCGGCGCTTCATGCCCACCATGGGCCGCGCGCAGGCGGAGGAGTCGATGGCACGCTGGGAGCGCGCGGTGCGGCAGGCCACGGCGACCTGATCGTTCCGGGGGCTACCGTGGGCGGCGCAAATACCTCGCCACCATCGGGGCACTGGGGCGCGTAGCGCAGGCCCCGGGGCAGAATGCGCCCGCCCCGATCTCCCGCGCTACCTGCTTGACCACCCGTCCCTCCCCTCCGCGCAATGCCCTGCCCGCCTGCTGCGTGGTAGGCGCAACACTGCTGGCGCTCATTGCGCTGGGCCACGACGGCCGGCGCATCGCGCAGCTCGCGGTGCTTGCAGCGCCCATGGTGCTGTGGCTTGCGTGGCCATTGCGCAGCACGCAGACGCGGCGATTGCGCACCCTGCTGGTCTGGCTTTGGGCCATTGGCTTCGCGCTCGACGGCGCAGTGCGCGCCTACCTGCTCGACACCTACCAGGCCGCGCCCGACAGCGCGATGGTGCTCGGCGCCGCAGCCAACACCAACGCGCGCGAAGGCACCGAATACCTGTGGATGCATTGGCGCTCCGAAGCGGGGCAACGACCTTTTCGCGCGGACTGGACCGCCTGGGTCCTCGCGGACTTGCTCCACATCCGATGGAATGGCCAAATTCCCACGCGCAACGTGCTGAGCGACGCCTATCGATGGCAGGCGCCGGAGATGCCGGTGGCCATCGAATCCTTTTCGCGCTGACGCCCCCTCCGGAGAGAAAACGATGACGAAGGAAGTAGTGTCGATGTTCCCGTGCTCGGGCAGGCACCGCAGGGTGCTGCCGGTAGTCCTGTGCCTCTTCGCCTTGCCGAGCGCCGCGGCCTGGAGCATCGACGACGATCGCTCCAATTCGTTCAAGCACGGCCTTTACGAAATCAGGGAAGAAGCGAGGCGGTTCGTCTTTCAGGAGAACGCCCGCCACGGCACGCAATGGGAAGCCACCGAACCGAACGCCAAGGTCTTCGTTCCGTTGTGCAAGACACCGCTGAAAACCGGTTGGGCCACAGGATCGCCCCGTCCCGGCGTCAGCGTGGCATGCGCCCGGTCCATCGACGGGAGCTATCGCGCGTGGAACGTCACCGTGCCGGTGCGCAACGGCCCCGCCGGATCGACGCACTGGCCGTGTAGCCGCGCGCGCCCACAGGACCTCAGTGCGCAGGAACCAGGAAGTCCTGGCTGATGCGCCCGCCCAGTTCGTTCACTCGGTCGAGGAACTGCGTGAGGTACGCGTGCAGCCCGGTCGCCAGGATCTCGTCGACGCGCGCGTACTGCAGGTCGGCCAGCAGCTTGCCGGCGCGACGCTGGGTTTCGGCGCTCTGCTCGTTCTGCACCTTCGCGAGGTTGTTCACCACCTCGACCAGGCTCGCGTGCAGCGAGCGCGGCATGTCGGCGCGAAGAATCAGCAGTTCGGCCACGCGCTCGGGCTTGATCACGTCGCGGTACACCTTGCGGTAGACCTCGAAGGCCGAGACGCTGCGCAGGATCGCGCTCCAGTGATAGAAGTCGTACTCCTGGTCTTCCTCGGTGGCGGTGCCGAAGAACTCGCTGTTGAGCGCGTGGAACTTCACGTCAACCAGGCGCGCGGTGTTGTCGGCGCGCTCCAAAAAGGTGCCCAGGCGCGAGAAATAAAACGCCTCATCCTGGAGCATGGTGCCCAGCGTGACGCCGCGCGAGAGGTGCGAGCGGAACTTGACCCATTCGAAGAATTGGCCCGGGTCGCGCTCGAAGTCGCCTGCGCGCAGCATGCGGTTCACTTCGAGCCAGGTGGTGTTCTGCGTTTCCCAGGCTTCGGTGGTGAGCGCGCCGCGCACGGCACGGGCGTTCTCGCGCGCGGCTTTGAGACAGGACACGATCGACGAGGCGTTGCTCTCGTCCTTGACCATGAACTCCATCACTTCCTTGGGCGCGATCTGGTCGTACTTCTTGTTGTACCAGGGCAGCAGCTCGCTGATGGAGAGCACGCCCTGCCAGCCGTACTTGGCAACTTCGGCGGACTGGGGCAGCAGCGAGGTCTGGTAGTTGACGTCCAGCATGCGCGCCGTGTTCTCGGCGCGCTCGGTGTAGCGGGACATCCAGTAGAGATGATCGGCGGTGCGTGACAGCATCGGTGGTGCTCCTACTACGATTGGCTTTGCGACTGCGCGGGCGCCGCCTTGGGCTTGGGTGCGCGGTCGGCTTCGAGAATCCAGGTGTCCTTGGTGCCGCCGCCCTGCGACGAGTTGACCACCAAGGACCCCTCTTTGAGCGCTACGCGCGTGAGGCCGCCGGGCACCATCTGCACCTCGCTGCCCGAGAGCACGAAGGGGCGCAGATCGATGTGGCGCGGCGCAATGCCGGCGTCCACGAAGGTGGGCGAGGTCGACAGGCTCAGCGTGGGCTGGGCGATGTAGCCGTCGGGCTTGGCGATCACGGCCTTCTTGAAGTCCTCGATCTCGGCCTGCGTGGCGGCCGGTCCGATCAGCATGCCGTAGCCGCCGGCACCGTGCACCTCCTTGACGACCAGGTCCTTCATGTTGTCGAGCGTGTACTGCAGCTCGTCCTTGTTGCGGCACATGTAGGTGGGCACGTTCTTCAGGATCGGCTTCTCGCCGAGGTAGAACTCGACCATCTTCGGCACGTACGGGTAGATCGACTTGTCGTCGGCCACACCGGTGCCCACGGCATTGCAGATCACGACGTTGCCTTCACGGTACGCGCGCATCAGGCCGGCGCAGCCGAGCGTGGACGTGGGGCGGAACACCTCGGGGTCGAGGAAGTCGTCGTCCACGCGGCGGTAGATGACGTCGACGCGCTTCGGCCCGCGCGTGGTGCGCATGTAGACGAAGTTGTCCTTGACGAACAGGTCCTGTCCCTCGACCAGTTCCACGCCCATCTGCTGCGCGAGGAAGGCGTGCTCGAAGTAGGCGCTGTTGTACATGCCCGGCGTGAGCACCACCACCGTGGGCTCGGCCGTGGCCGGCGGCGCGCTGGCGCGCAGCGTCTCTAGCAGCAGGTCGGGGTAGTGCGCGACCGGCGCGATGCGGTTCTGATTGAACAGCTCGGGGAAGAGCCGCATCATCATCTTGCGGTTCTCCAGCATGTAGCTCACGCCGCTGGGCACGCGCAGGTTGTCTTCGAGCACGTAGTACTCGCCGTTGCCCTGGGCATCGGGCGCGCGCACGATGTCGATGCCCGAGATGTTCGAGTAGACGTTGTGCGGCACGTTGACGCCCATCATCTCGGGGCGGAACTGCGCGTTGTTCAGGATCTGCTCGGCCGGGATGATGCCGGCCTTGATGATTTCCTGGTCGTGGTAGACGTCATGAAGAAAGCGGTTGAGCGCCGTGACGCGCTGCACCAGCCCCTTTTCCATGCTCTCCCACTCGTGGGCCGGAATGATGCGAGGCAGCAGGTCGAACGGGATGAGCCGCTCGGTGCCGGAGCCATCCTCATCCTTCGCGCCATACACCGCGAAGGTAATGCCGACCCGGCGGAAAATCATTTCCGCCTCTTCGCGTCGCGAACGCATCACCTCACCGGGTTGCTTCGCGAGCCATTGGTCGTAGCGCTTGTAGTGCTGTCGGATCGCAGCCCCCGCATAGGGCAACTGCTCATACATCTCGTCGAATTTGTGCATGGGACGACCAATCTCCTTGAGCTATAGCTTAGCAAGTTCAGGGCCAGTAGAACCCCTTATGCCGAGGCCGCGTACGGGTCGAGCGACTTTTTTTCGGCCTGGCGCAAGCGTCCCGATGATGGCAGGAACAACGGCCTCCCCCGAAAATCCAGAGCCGGCTTCAGGGCGGGCTGTGCTGCCAATATCGCGCGTTCCGCTCGCGCTCGCAGGCCAGGTCCCCGGGGCGCACGCTGCTCCAGTGCGCTGCGCCGCACCGGGTGTTCTCGACCAGCCGCCCGCCGCGCTCCAGGTAGCGCGCCGCCACTTCCTGCGCCGGATGGCCGAAGCGGTTGCGGTACCCCGCCTGGACGATGGCGATGCGCGGCTTCACCGCGTCGAGGAACGCCGGGCTCGACGAGGTCTTGCTGCCATGATGCGGCACCAGCAGCACGTCGGCGCGCAGCAGTTCCGGCGTGCGCGTGACGAGCGCCGCCTCCTGCAACCGCTCGATGTCGCCGACCAGCAGCGCCACGGCGCGGCCGCTGTCGATGCGCAACACGCACGACACCGCATTGGGTTTGGTGAAGCCGCGGTAGTCGGTGTCGAACGGATGCAGCACCTCGAAGCGCACGCCGTCCCAGCTCCAGGCCTGCCCCGCCTCGCAACGCCGCGCCGCACGCATCGCCTGCAGCGGGTGCGTGGCCTCGATGGAACTCAGCAGCGCGGCCTGCGGCTGAATCGCGAGCACCGCGGGCGCGCCGCCGGTGTGGTCGAGGTCGCGGTGGCTCAGCACCAGCGTGTCGAGGCGCTCGCCGTATGCCCGCAGCAACGGCACGAGCACGCGATGGCCGGCATCGCTTTCCAGGCTGTAGCGCGGGCCGGCGTCGTAGAGCAGGCTGTGTGTCGCGGTACGCACGAGCACCGCGTTGCCCTGGCCGACGTCAGCGGCGAGCAGTTCGAATTCGCCGGCCGCGGGCCGGGGTGCCTGCCACAGCAGCACCGGCAACAGCAGCGGAACGCCGAGGGCGCGCAGCGACCCGGGCAGCCGCATGGCCAGCAGCGCGCCGCCGGCCACGCCGCAGGCGGCCATCCACCAGGGCGGCGCGGCCACCGAGAGCGTGGCATACGGCAGCCCGGCCAGCCATTGCAGCAGCAGCGCCAGCACCTGCACGGCGCGGGCCGCCAGATCCCACAGCGGCGCCACGGCCACGCCGAGCATCGCCAGAGGCGTGATCACCAGCGTGACCCAAGGGATCGCCACCGCATTGGCCAACAGGCCGATCAGCGAAACCTGCTGGAACAACAGCAGGCTGAGCGGCGTGATCGCGAGCGTGATGACCCACTGCTCACGCAGGAACTGGAGCAGGCGGGAAGACGCGCCGGTCTTCCGCTCTCCGGGCACCCCGGCGTCGGTGGCGAACAGCACGCCCACCGCCACGAAGCTGAGCCAGAAACCGGCCTGCATCAAGGCCCAGGGATCGAGCGCGACCACCACGGCCGCCGTCAACAGCCACACATGCGGCCAGGGCCAGCGCCGGCCCGTGAGGCGCAGCAGCGCGACCGTCGCCAGCATCCAGACCGTGCGCTGCGAAGGCACGCCCCAGCCGCTGAACAGCGCATAGAGCGTGGCGAGCAGCACGCCGCCCACCAGCGCGGCCTGCTGCGCGGGCAGGCGCAGCATCAGCCACGCGCTGCGCCGCCACAGCAGGCCGACGACGTGCGCGGCCAGCCAGGCGAACATGGTGACGTGGAGGCCGGAGATCGACATCAGGTGCGCCACGCCCGTGGCGCGGAAGACGTCCCAGCCCGAGCGGTCGATGGCGCTCTGGTCGCCGGTAACCAGGGCCGCAATCACGCCTGCCCGGGCACGGTCGAGCACGCGTTCGAAGACGGCGTCGCGCACGGCTTCGCGTGCGCGCTCGATGGGATGCCGCCACGTTGGCGCAACGAGCGCGGGCGCCGCATCGCGCGTGCCGGTTCGCACAGTGCCGCCGGCATGCAGGCCCTGCTCCCACATCCAGAGTTCGCTGTCGAAGCCGTGGGGATTGCGGTTGCCGTGCGGCGCCTTGAGGCGCACCGTCAGGCGCCATCGCTCGCCGGCGTGGAGGGGGCCGACAGCGCTGGCCGGCGGCGTGCGGCCTTCCGACGCCCGGTCCCACAGGCCTGAACCTTCCGAATACCAGCCGAGGGCAATGCGATCAGGCACGGTGGGCCGCCCCTCCTCGCCGGGGTCGGCCCAGCCCGCAGACTCGACATCCAGACGGAACCGCGTCCCGCCCTCGCTGCGCTGGGGCATCTCCGACACGACACCGGTGACCTGCAGGTCGCGCCCTTCGAGCGCCGGGTTCAGCGCACCGCCCGCGTAGATGGCGGCGCGCCATCCCGCAAGCCCCGCACCCGCCATTGCGCCGCACACGAGCGAGGCCATCAACAGCCCTCGGCCCGACAGGCGCCGCCACCACCACAGGCCGGCCCCGGCCCCGAGCAGCAAACCCGCATACATCCATGCCCGCCAAAGCCCTGCCTGCTGCAACTGCAGGACCGCACCGAGCAGCGAACCGCACAGCGCCGCGAACACCCACGATCTGCCCGCGGCGGCACCGGACGCGCGAAACGGCGTCAACGAGAAACTCCCGAACCCATGATGCAAACCCTCCCCAAAGTCACGCTCAGTGGCGCGTTAATTGCTTTGCAACTGGGCTAGTATGCGTCTCACAAGAGACATCTTTTCGATGCAATCTCGCAGCACTGCACATAAAAACGCATGTCCATTCACGCCGCTCTCCACCACGTCACCCACTACAAATACGACCGCCCGGTGCAGCTGGGCCCACAGGTCGTGCGCTTGCGGCCCGCGCCGCATTGCCGCAGCAACGTGATCTCGTACTCGCTGCGGGTCGAGCCGGCCGAGCACTTCGTCAACTGGATGCAGGACCCCTTCGCCAACTACCAGGCACGGCTGGTGTTCCCCGAGAAGACGCGCGAATTCAAGGTCACGGTCGACCTCGTGGTCGAGATGGCGGTCTACAACCCGTTCGACTTCTTCCTCGAGCCGCAGGCCGAGAACTTCCCTTTCAAGTACACGCAGTCGCAGGCCGAGGAGCTCGCGCCCTACCTCGTCACCGAAACGCCCACGCCGCTGCTGCAGGCCTACCTCGACAAGATCGAGCGCAAGGAGCAGCGCACCATCGACTTCCTGGTCGGCATCAACCAGCAGGTGCAGCAGGACGTCAACTACCTGATCCGCATGGAGCCCGGCGTGCAGACGCCGGAAGAAACGCTCGCCAGCGGCAGCGGCTCCTGCCGCGACTCGGGCTGGCTGCTGGTGCAGCTGCTGCGCCACTGCGGACTGGCCGCGCGTTTCGTCTCGGGCTACCTGATCCAGCTCACGCCCGACGTGAAGGCGCTCGACGGCCCGAGCGGCACCACGGTCGACTTCACCGACCTGCACGCCTGGTGCGAGGTGTTCCTGCCGGGCGCAGGCTGGATCGGCCTCGACGCCACCTCGGGCCTGCTGGCCGGCGAAGGCCACATTCCGCTGGCCTGCACGCCCACACCATCGAGCGCCGCGCCCATCGAGGGCGGCGTGGATGAGTCGGAGGTCGAGTTCGGCCATGAAATGAAGGTCACGCGCATCTACGAATCGCCGCGCGTCACCAAGCCCTACACCGAAGAGCAATGGTCCGAAGTGCTGGCCCTGGGCGACGCCGTCGATGCGCGCCTGAAGGCCGGCGACGTGCGCCTCACCATGGGCGGCGAGCCCACCTACGTGGCCACCAGCGACCGCGACGCGCCCGAATGGAACACCGACGCGCTCGGCCCCACCAAGCGCGGCTACGCCACCGAACTCGTGCACAAGCTGCGCGCCGAGTACGGCAAGGGCGGCTTCCTGCATTTCGGCCAAGGCAAGTGGTACCCGGGCGAGCAGCTGCCGCGCTGGGCGCTGTCGATCTTCTGGCGCGCCGACGGCCAGACGCTGTGGCACGACCCCGAGCTCTTCGCCGACGAGCGTTTTCCCACGCAGTACACGAGCGAGGACGCGCGCCGCTTCACCACCGTGCTGGCGCACAAGCTCGGCCTGACCGAGCGCTACATCCAGCCCGGCTACGAAGACACCTACTACTACCTCTGGCGCGAACGCCGCCTGCCGGTGAACGTCGACCCCTTCGAGTCGAAGCTCGACGACGAACTCGAGCGCGTGCGCCTGCGCCGCGTGTTCACGCAGAAGCTCGACGCGGTGATCGGCTACATGCTGCCCATCGAGCCCGGCAACGCGAACAGCGATGCACCCGCGCTCGCCGGCCCCGGCTGGAAGACCGGGCCCTGGTTCCTGCGCGACGACCGGCTCTACCTGATCCCGGGCGACTCGCCCATGGGCTACCGACTGCCGCTCGACTCGCAGCCGTGGGCGAGCAAAGGCGACTATCCCTACCTGATCGAGCGCGACCCGACCGCGCCGCGCGGTGCGCTGCCGAGCGCGGCCGACTACCGCGCGCGCTATGCCGTGGCGGCAGGCGGTGCGGAGGGTGACCGCGGCGCCGTGCCCTATGCCTTCGGCACGCCGCCCGTCGTGGCGGCCTCGCTGCGCATGCAGGCACCGGGCAGTGCAGGCGAAGGCGGCGCAGCCACGGCCGCCGACGGGGCTGCCGACAAGTCGTCCACCACCGCGCGCCAGCCGCTGCGCGGCGAATCGGCCCACTGGGTCACGCGCACTGCGCTGTGCGTCGAAGTGCGCGACCCGCGCCGCGCCAACGGCCCCGCGGCCGAGAAGAAGGGCAATGCCTCGGGCGTGCTCTACGTCTTCATGCCGCCGCTCGCGCGCCTGGAGGACTATCTCGACCTCGTCGCGGCCGTCGAAGCCACCGCGCGCGAACTCGGCATGCGCATCGTGATGGAAGGCTATCCGCCGCCGCGCGACCCGCGCCTGAAGATGCTGGCCGTCACCCCCGACCCTGGCGTGATCGAGGTCAACATCCACCCGGCGCACAACTGGAAGGAACTGGTCGATCACACCGAGTTCCTCTACAACGCCGCCTTCGAAACCCGCCTGTCGGCCGAGAAGTTCATGACCGACGGCCGCCACACCGGCACCGGCGGCGGCAACCACTTCGTGATGGGCGGTGCCACGCCGGCCGACAGCCCCTTCCTGCGCCGGCCCGAGCTGCTGGCCAGCCTGCTGCTGTACTGGCACAACCACCCGTCGCTGAGCTATTTGTTCTCGGGCATGTTCATCGGCCCGACCAGTCAGGCGCCGCGCGTGGACGAAGCGCGCAACGACCAGGTCTACGAGCTGGAAATCGCGCTGAAAGAGATCGCTAAGAACCGCGAGATCTACGGCGCCAACATGCCCGCATGGCTGGTCGACCGCACGCTGCGCAACATCCTGATCGACGTGTCGGGCAACACGCACCGCAGCGAGTTCTGCATCGACAAGCTCTACTCGCCCGACTCGAGCACCGGCCGCCTCGGCCTGCTGGAGCTGCGCGCCTTCGAGATGCCGCCGCATGCGCGCATGAGCATCGCGCAGCAATTGCTGATCCGCGCGCTGGTGGCCCGCTTCTGGGACGAGCCCTACAAGGCCCCCGTCACGCGCTGGGGCACCGAGCTGCACGACCGTTTCCTGCTGCCGACCTTCGTGAAGATGGACTTCGACGACGTCATCAGCGAGATGCGCCAGGCCGGCTACGCCTTCGACGCCGACTGGTTCGCGCCGCATTTCGAGTTCCGCTTCCCGCTCGTGGGCCAGATGCAGGCGATGGGCGTGGAGCTGTCGCTGCGCAATGCGCTGGAGC
Source organism: Variovorax sp. 10L421 (assembly GCF_056395365.1). Lineage (NCBI taxonomy): Bacteria > Pseudomonadati > Pseudomonadota > Betaproteobacteria > Burkholderiales > Comamonadaceae > Variovorax > Variovorax sp. 10L421. The sequence goes on along the minus strand of NZ_JBFTJJ010000011.1, from coordinate 167,797 downwards.
CATGGCACGTGATGGGAGAGGAAGGCTCGGCCGGCGGCACGGTGCGCTATGTCGATTCGTCGCTCGAGCGCATCGAGGTGCGCGTGACCGGCCTGAACGAAAGCCGCCATGTCGTCACCGTCAACGGCAAGGTGCTGCCGCTGCAGCCCACCGGCGTCACGGGCGAGTTCGTGGCCGGCGTGCGCTACAAGGCCTGGAACCCGCCGTCGGCGCTGCACCCGAGCATCAAGGCCCATGCGCCGCTGACCTTCGACCTGGTCGACACCTGGATGAAGCGCTCGCTGGGCGGCTGCCAGTACTTCGTCGCCCACCCGGGCGGGCGCAACTACGACACCTTCCCGGTCAATGCCTACGAGGCCGAAAGCCGCCGCCATTCGCGCTTCACCCGCACCGGACACACGCCCGGCCTCATGCGCACGCCCCCGGCGACCATCGAGCTGCCGGGCAGCCGCGAATTCCCGTTCACGCTGGACCTGCKGCGGTAAGGGGTCATTCGGCACGCTGCCCGAACGGACGCCCCGTGACGGCAGTGTGACAATCCACCCCTGTGGAACCTTTGAACGAATCCCTGTTCGACGCCGAGGCGCTGGAGTTTCCAGCTGCCCTGGCGTCGGCGCTCGCCCCTGCGGCCCTGCCCGGTCATTTCGATGAACTGCGCGGAGCGGCCACGGCGGCTGCGCCCGTGCGGCCGGCGGCGGGAGCCGTGCCTGCCGCCGCTGCGCCGCTCTATGACACCGCCGGTGAGCGGCCGGTAGCGTCTGGCCAGTCTCAATCGCAGTCCCAATCCCAGTCCCAGACGCAGACACAGGCCCCGCCCGGCGAACAACCGCCGCTCACGCCCGCCTGGAACGCCTTCTTCGATCAACTCGGCCCCGACGGCTTCAGCGACCTGCCCCGGCGTGCAGCCAGCCTCGAGCGCCAGATCCGCGACAACGGCGTCACCTACAACGTGTACGCCGACGCCAACGGCCCGCAGCGGCCATGGTCGCTCGACCTGTTCCCGCTGATCGTCTCGCCCGAGAGCTGGAGCCAGATCGAGGCCGGCGTGCTGCAGCGCGTGCGCGTGCTCGACCGCGTGATGGCCGACGTCTACGGCCCGCAGCAGCTGCTGGCCGAAGGGCTCATTCCGCCGGCGCTGGTGCGCGGCCACCCCGGCTACCTGCGCGCGCTGCACGGCGTCAAGCCGCCGGGCGACACCTGGCTGCACATCGCGGCCTTCGACCTCGCGCGCGGCCCCGACGGCAACTGGTGGGTGGTCTCGCAGCGCACCCAGGCGCCTTCGGGCCTGGGCTACCTGCTCGAGAACCGTTTGGCCATCACGCGGCAGTTTCCGCAGGCCTTCGAAGCGCTGCACGTGCAGCGCCTGGCCGCCACCTACAGCGCCATGATGGAAGGCCTGCAGCACATGTGCCCGGCCGGCGTGCCGCCGCACATCGCGCTGCTCACGCCCGGCCCGTACAACGAAACCTATTTCGAGCACGCCTACCTCGCGCGCTACCTGGGCCTCACGCTGGTCGAGGGCAGCGACCTCACGGTGCGCGACCAGCGGCTGTACCTCAAGACGCTGCAGGGCCTGCGCCCGGTGCACGGCCTCATCAAGCGGCTCGACGACCAGTTCCTCGACCCGCTGGAGCTGCGCCCCGATTCCACGCTCGGCGTGCCCGGCCTGCTGCAGGCCATTCGCGCCGGCAATGTGCTGGTGGCCAACATGCCGGGCTCGGCGTTCCTCGAATCGCCCGCGCTGCTCGGCTTCCTGCCGGGCCTGGCGCGCCGCCTGATCGGCGAGAAGCTCAAGCTGCCCGCGTTGCCCACCTGGTGGTGCGGCGAGCGCGCGGCGCTCGAATCGGTGCTGCCGCAACTGGCCGACTGCGCCATCAAGCCCACCTACCCCGGCTTCGACGGCCACGCCAGCTTCGACGCCGTGCTCGGCAGCCAGCTCGGACGGCGCGAGCTCGACGAATGGGCCGGCCGCATCGTGCGCGAAGGCGACGGCCACACCGTGCAGGGCTATCTGCCGCTGTCGCAGATGCCCACCTGGGCCAACGACATGGGCCCGGGCCACATCGCGCCGCGCGCAGTGCTGCTGCGCGTGTTCGCGGTGAGCGACGGCGCGCAATCGTGGCGCGTGCTGCCCGGCGGCCTGGCCCGGCTCGCGGGGCCCGACGCACAGATCGCATCGATGCAGCGCGGCGGCAGCAGCGCCGACGTGTGGGTGCAGACCCACGGCGAGGTCGACCGCACCACGCTGCTGCAGCCGCACGCCACGCCGGCCTCGCTCGCGCGGCACCGCGCCCCCGTCACCAGCCGCGCCGCGGAGAACATGTTCTGGCTCGGGCGCTACACCGAGCGCGCCGAGAACGCCGTACGCCTCGCGCGCCTCACGCTCAACCTGCTGGGCAGCGAAGACCAGTCGTCGCGCCCGCTGCTCGAATGGCTGCACCGCATGGCGCTGCGCAACGCACTGGTGCCAGCCGAGGCGCCCAGTGCGCCGAAGTCGCGCCGGGTGTTCGAACGCGCACTGATCGCCGAACTCGGCGACGTGGAGCGCGGCGGCAGCGTGGGCTTCAGCCTGATGTGCATCCGGCAGGCCGCCGCCGCCGTGCGCGAACGCCTGTCGCAGGACAACTGGAACCAGATCGTGCGCGCCGAGGCCGACTTCCTGCGCCGCGCGGCCGAGCAGGCCGGCGAAGGCAGCTTTGCCACCGGCGCCGCGCTGCGCGCCCTCGAATCCGCCAGCACCGCGCTGGCCGCCATGACCGGCGCGCAAACCGACCGCATGACGCGCGACGATGCCTGGCGCCTGCTGTCCATCGGCCGCCACATCGAACGCCTGGGCTTCCTGTCGAACGCGCTGGAGGCCGGCTTCGAGAACGGCGCCGTGCACGAGGTCAGCGGCTTCGAGGCGATGGTGGCGCTGTTCGACAGCACCATCACCTTCCATGCCCGCTACCAGCAGCGCCGCGACGTCGCCACCATGGTCGACCTGCTGGTGCTCGACGCCGAGAATCCGCGCTCGCTCGCATGGGTCACGCAGACGCTGCGCGGACGCATCGCCCGGCTGGCCGGCAGTGCGCCCGGCAAGCTGACGGCGCTGTCGTACGAGTTGTCCGATCCGGCCAGCTGGACGCTCGAACACCTCTGCGCCACGGGGCCTCATGGCAACTATCCGGCCCTCGCCGAACTGCTCGCCAACTGCGAGACGGCGGCCTACCATGTGTCGGACGCCATCGGCACACGCTACTTCACGCTGACCTCCGAATCGCTGCGCTCCGTCGGGGCGTGAACAGGCACTCCCCATGCTTCGCGCACTTCGTGTCGCTACGCACCCCCCCTCGCTGGGGGCAACGCCTGCGGCCCGGCAAAGCCGGTTCCGCGGCGTTCCACAACAAGTTCACGGAGAAGCACCGCCATGCCCCACCGCGTCACCATCAACCGCCGCTTCGCACTCACCGCCGCGGGCCTCTTCGCGGCCCTCGCCATCGCCGGCTGCGACAAGCAGGAGCCGGCATCCGCACCGTCCGCCACCGGTGCACCGGCGGCACCGGCCGCCGCGCGCGTGCTCGTGGTCGGCACCGACGCCGCGTACACGCCCTTCGAATCGCAGAACGACAAGGGCGAGATCGTAGGCTTCGACGTCGACGTAGTGAAGGCGGTCGCGCAGAAGGCGGGCTTCGAGGTGAAGTTCGTCAACACGCCGTGGGAAGGCATCTTCAATGCGCTCGACCAGGGCGACCGCGACCTGCTGGTGTCGGCCATCACCGTCACCGACGAGCGCCGCCAGACCATGGACTTCTCGCAGCCCTACTTCGACGCCCGGCAGCTGATCGCCGTGAAGAGCGACTCGCCCGTCACGAAATTCGAGGACATCAAGAACATGAAAGTCGGCGTGCAGAACGGCACCACCGGCGACGAGGTCGTGGGCAAGCTGCTGGGCAAGTCGAGCACCGCCATCAAGCGCTTCGAATCGACGCCGCTCGCGCTCAAGGAACTCGAGGCCGGCGGCGTGCAGGCCGTGGTGGCAGACAACGGCGTGGTGGTGCACTACATCGCGAACAACACCGCGGGCGGTTTCAAGACCGTGAGCGACGCGGGCTTTCCGGTCGAGAAGTACGGCATTGCCGTGAAGAAGGGCAACGCCGAACTGCTGGCCAGGATCAACCAGGGCCTCGAAGGCATCCGGGCCGACGGCACCTACGCGAAGATCTACGCTTCGCACTTCGGCGCCGAGGCCAAGTAGACCCACGCAACGGGCACTGTCGATCATGCTGCTTCACGTCACCCACGAAACGCGCTACGAGTACTCGCCGCCGGTCGAGACCGCGCAGCACCTCGCCCACCTCAAGCCGCTGGCCACGGATTCGCAGCGGCTCGTGAGCCACCGGCTTGCCATCGAGCCGGCGCCTGCGCAGCGCAACGAGCTGGCCGACCTGTACGGCAACACGCGCGCCTTCTTCGCACTCGAAGCCACGCACGACCGGCTCGTCGTCACGGCCGAGAGCGTGGTCGAAACCTCGCAGCCCGTGCTGTCGCCCGCCGTGGCGCGCGAACTGCCGTGGGAAGCCGTGCGCGAGCGCTTCCGCTTCCGCAAGGACGCCACCTTCGATGCGGCCTCGGAGTTCGTCTTTCCCTCGCCCTACGTGCCGCGCCACGGCGACTTCGCGGCCTATGCGCGCGCCAGCTTCGTGCCTGGCCGCCCTACCTTCGACGTGGCGATGGACCTCACCGAGCGCATGTACGAGGACTTCGCGTACGACGCCGACAGCACCGAGATCAACACCCCCGCCGTCGAGGCTCTCGCACAGCGCAAGGGCGTGTGCCAGGACTTCGCCCACATCATGATCGCGTGCTTCCGCACCATGGGCCTGCCCGCGCGCTACGTCAGCGGCTATCTTCTGACGCAGCCGCCGCCCGGCCAGCCCCGGCTGGTGGGCGCCGATGCGTCGCACGCCTGGGTGTCGGTGTACTTGCCCGGAAAGGGCGAGGACGACGGTTCCGAGAGCGCGGGCGGCTGGGCCGATTTCGATCCCACCAACGGCCGCCAGCCGGGCGAGGACTACGTCACGCTCGCCATCGGCCGCGACTATTCCGACGTGTCGCCGATGCGCGGCGTACTCCATGGCGGCGCCAGGCACACGCTGCGGGTCGGCGTGACCGTGCAGCCCGTGGGGGAAGTGGTCGAGGGCCTGCCGCAAACACAGACACAATCGCCTTCCCAAGACAAGGAGTCTCCATGAGCGTTTACGACAAACTTTCCAGCCTCGGCATCACCCTGCCCCCGGTCGCCGCCCCCGCGGCCGCCTACGTGCCCTTCGTGCAGACCGGCAACCTCGTGTTCCTCTCGGGCCACATTGCGAAGAAGGACGGCAAGGTCTGGGCCGGCCAGCTCGGCGCCAGCATCGGCACCGAGGAAGGCAAGCAGGCCGCACGCGCCATCGCCATCGACCTGCTCGGCACGCTGCACGCGGCCGTGGGTGACCTGAACAAGGTCAAGCGCATCGTCAAGGTGATGAGCCTCGTGAACTCGGTCGGCACCTTCACCGAACAGCACCTTGTGACCAACGGCGCGAGCGAGTTCTTCGCCGAAGTCTTCGGTCCCGAAAAGGGCGCGCATGCACGCAGCGCCTTCGGCGTCGCTCAGGTGCCGATGGGAGCCTGCGTGGAGATCGAGCTGATCGCCGAAGTCGGCTGATCCCGTCGATCTTTTTCAGTTGACGCCCGGCTCGGGCGAGCCGCCGCGGCAGCGGGCAGCGCTCGTCCAGTCACTCCCCCGGCGCGGGGCTGCGCGCCTTCTCGCGCGAGACGAACAGCACGATCAGCACTGTCGCCATGCACTCGACCACCGCGATGATCGTCAGGCCCTGCGCATATTGCCCCGTGCTGCTCTTCAGGTAGCCCAGCAGCTGCGGCGAGAAATACCCCGCGAGGTTGGCCACCGAATTGATGAACGCCAGGCCCACCACCAGCGCCGTGGCAGACAGGTAGCGGCTCGGTATCTGCCAATAGATCGGGATCGAGCCCATCGTGCCGGCCGACGACAGCGCCAGCGACACGATCACGCCGGCCATGTTTTTCTGGCCCAGGAAGTAGGCCGTGAGCAGCAGGCCCAGCGCTCCCAGCCCGGCCGCGATGGCCGTGTGCCACTTCACCTCCTTGCGCCGGTCCGAGAGGTAGCCGTTGCCGATCATCCCGATCCAGCCGCAGGCGTAGATGCCCGCCATGACCCAGCCCAGCTTCTTGATGTCGTTCACGCCGACCTCCCGCACGATGCTCGGCCCGTAGTACACCAGCGTGGCATTGCCCGCCACGATGCAGAAGAAGATCAGCGTGAGCACCCAGAGCTGCGGGTTGCGCATCGACGCCAGGAAGCTGTGCTCGCGGTGGCCCAGGCTCCTGGCCTCGAGCACCAGTTCGCTCTCGACATGCGCCTTCTGCCGCGCGCTCAGCCAGCGTGCCTTGGCGGGCGAATCGCTGAGGACGAAGTACGCCACGGCCCCCGCCACGATCGATGGAATGCCCTCGATCACGAACAGCCACTGCCAGCCGCGAAAGCCACCCACGCCGCCGAGCGCTTCCATCAGGTAGGCGGCGATCGGGCTGCCGAACATCAGCGACAGCGCGGAAGCCGAAACGAAGAACGCGAGCGCCTTGCCGCGCCGGTGTGCGGGCAGCCAGTAGGTCAGGTACAGGATCACGCCCGGCTGCAGGCCCGCCTCGAACGCCCCCATGAGGAAGCGCAGCGCATAGAACTGCAGCGGTGTCTTCACCCAGGCCATGAGCACGCACACCACGCCCCAGCCGATGGTGATGCGCATGATGGTCTTCTTGGCGCCGAACTTCTGCAGCAGCATGTTGCTCGGCACTTCGAAGAAGAAGTAGCCGATGAAGAACACGCCCGCACCCGCGCCGTAGATGGCGTCGGACCACTGCAGGTCGCTCATCATCGTGAGCTTCGCGAAGCCGACGTTGACGCGGTCGATCCACGCCAGGAACCACACCAGCGTGAGGAAGGGAATCAGGCGCCAGACGATGCGCCTGAAGGTCAGGTCGCGTTCCGCGAGCGAGTCCACGCCCGTGCCTGACGCCGCTGCAGATGCGCCCGGATTTGCCGCCGTGCTCATGCTCATGTCTTGCTCCTCATGTTCAGGACGCGACTTCGAGTCGCGCACACAGCTGCCGCATTGCGGCGGAAATCGGTGCGATCACCGGCACGCCGAAGCGCGGTGCCAACGCCAGCGCGGCCTGGCCCAGCGGGCCGCCGCCGATGATCACGGCCTGCGCGCCGTCTTCGTCTATGCAGCGCTGCACGGCCCGTGCCAGCGCGTCCTCCAGCGCTTGCGGTTCGGCCGCCAGTTCGCGCGGGTCGCCCTGTGTCAGGCGGGTGCCGGCGTACAGGCCGAGCAACCCGAGCGCACGGGCGCGCCGCTCGATGGGTGCCACCAGTTCCGGCGTCACCGTGGCGATGCCGAAGCGCCGATGTCCATGGCTCGCCTCGCGCATCGACGCCTCCGCGATGCCGACCACCGGCACCCGCGCGTTCGCTCGCACGAGGTCGATTCCCGGGTCGCCGAAGGCACTGACGATCACGCCGTCCCAGCGCGCAACGCCAGCCTCGCGCCACACCTTCAGCACCTCGGTGGCGGCGGCCTCGAGCTCCTGCTCGTTGACGATCATCGAGGGCCCGCCCGTGGCGGTGCGGCCGGTCACGCGGCAGCCCGCAGGGGCCTCGCCGTTGGCGATCTTCGTCATCATCTCCGTGGTGGCGGTCGACGAGTTGGGGTTGATGAGCAGGATGTCCGTCATGCGAGAAGCTTTCTGAGGTTCAACCCGGCTGCGCGATCTTGGCGGCCTGGGTGGCGTCTGTGGCCAGGCCTTCACCGGGCAGGGGCAGTGCGTCGGGCGACTGGCCATAGGTTTCCGGCACGCTCTGCACGCTGATCACGAAGACCGCGTACATGCCGGCCGCCAGCCCGAACACGCCGACGAGGCCGAAGGCATCGAACAGGCGCCCGGCGACGAGCGGCATCAACGCGCCCGCCGCGGTGCCCGTGGCCAGGATGAAGGCAGTGCCGAAGGCCCGCACGCGCGTCGGGTAGAGCTCGGGCGCGAAGATCCAGATGGTCGTGTTCAGCAGCAGCACGAAGAACTGGAACACCGCGCCCGCAATGAGGATCACGGCGATGCTCTTGGCCACGAAACCGATCGTCAGGGCCGCCAGGCAGGCACACACGGCGCCGGCCGTCAACACGCGCTTGCGCGGAAAGTGAAAACCCAGCAGCGACGCCGCAATGGCGCCCAGCAGGCTGCCGCCCTGCATCACCATCGTGAACACCAGGCTCTTCGACATGCTGTAGCCCAGCGTGACGAGGATGGTCGGCATCAGCGTGAGCACCGAGATCTGCGCGCCGTAGGTCATCCAGATCGTGATGCACAGCGGGATGGTGCGCCGCGCCAGCGCACCGCGGAAGATCTCGGTGACGCGCACCTTGACCTTCGCAGGCTGCGCGTCCGCGCCGTCCTCGTTGATGTACTGCTGCTGCGGCACCTTCTTCGCCGAGAGCCGGCCCGACGCCAGCCGCGACAGCACCGCGTTCGTCTCCTTCACGCGGCCCTGCGAGAGCAGAAAGCGCGGCGTTTCCGGAATGTAGCGGCGATAGAACGCACCGAGCAGCGCCGGCACCATGAGGCAGGCAAAGAGCCAGCGCCACGCGTTGTCGCCCGGGAACATCCAGAACACCAGCAGGCCGAAGCCCGGCGCGAGGAAGTTGCCGAGGCCGCCTGCCCCCACGTTGACCAACCCCACTGCCGTGCCGCGGAACCTGGTCGAGCAGAACTCGGCCAGCATGGTCACCGCAATGGCGATCTCGCCGCCGAGTCCGAAGCCGACGATGGCACGCCCGAGCGCCATCACCGTGAAGTTCGGCGCCGTCGCGCAGACGCCCGCGCCCAGCGTGAACAGCAGCAGATCGAGCGACAGCATCACGCGGCGTCCGTAGCGATCGGCAATGAAGCCCGAAACGATCCGCCCGATCGCCGCACAGGTGAAGGTGACGGTGTTCAGCAGGCCGATGTCCGATGCGCTCAGGCCCCACTGCTGGCGCAGCATGGGCCCCACGATGCCGACGGCGTTCTGCTCGAAACTGTCGAACAGGCAACCGATCAGGATCAGAAAGATGATCGTGTGATGCGAGCGCGTGACACCGATCTTGTCGAGCGCGCGGTCGAGCTCGGCAACCCGGGGCGAGTCAGGCCCGGAGGAAAGTGCAGGTCCAGCCATTGGAAACCCCTTGAGAAAGGAAGAAGTGCTTGCTCGGTGCTGTCCGGAATCGCCTTTCGCATGCTATCGGCGACCTCGTTGCAATGACATATCGATTTCACCTATATATGTTTTGTGAAATCAAAATTTCAGTCACAAGCAACCATGAGCAAGCGCCATGCCCGAACTTTCGGGGAATTACAGGGGGAAATTTCAGGCCGGGCGCACCGTGAACGTGCGGGTGCGCACCGTTGGCGTGCGGCTCAGAGCTCGCCGTTTTCCTCGTGGCCGAGCTCGATGGCTGCCAGCCGCTTGCGGCCGGCGGAGCCGGAGGCCTCGATCACCATGGTGGCGAGCAGATCGCACACGCCCATCACCGCGGTGTGGTTGTCCAGCAGCCCGGGGCCGCGGCAATCGCACTGCAGCGACCAGGTGGCACCGGCAAAGTCCGGCGACGCCCGGTCGCTGATGTAGACGATGCGCGCGCCGATGCGGCTCGCGGCCTCGAGCAGGGTGTCCATCTGCCGCGTCTGCCGGCGCGTGCCGAAGACGATCACGCAGTCGCGCGTGCCCAGCCCGGCCAGGTGCTCGGCCAGCGTTTCTCCAGGCCCCGGAATGGCGGTGACGCGCGGGACCACCTGGATGATCTGCCAGCGCAGGTACTGCGCGAAGGCATGGCTGCTGCGGCTGCCGAAGATCAGCACCTGGTTCGCGCCGATGATCGCCTTGACGATCTCTGCCATCTGCCGGTCGTCGAGCCGATCGAAGGTGCTGGCCAGGTTGGCCTGCGACTGCTGGAAATGCGTGGCCACCAGGTGGCCCCGCTTGGAAGCCTCGGTGGCGTTCTGGAACAGCGGCGAGCCGGTCTGCTTTTCCTCACGGACCTGCCGCCGGGCCTCCTCGTAGTTCTCGTACCCGATGCGGCGGATGAAGCGGCTTACCGTCGAGGGCGACACGCCCGCAAGCTCCGCCAGTTCGTTACCGGCATAGCTCGCCAGCTCGCCCGGGAACTCCAGCACGAAGTCGGCAAGCTGGCGCTCCGTCGCGGACAGCTGGTCGAGCTGGCTGCGAACGCGGCGGACGAAGGAGTCTGCGGAAGGTGACATGGTGGTCTGGGCACGCGATGATGCCAGCTTCAACTGTTCGCGGATGCTAGAGCGCCCGCGACGAGCCCCGCACCACCAGCTCTCCAGGCAGCAGCAACTGGCGCGGCGCCGCGTCCAGTCCCCGCAGCCGCTCGATCAGGCAGGTAGCGGCGGTGCGGCCGATGGCGTCGGTGGGCTGGGCCACGGTGCTCAGGCCGGGACCGATGAGCGAGGCCCATTCCGGATCGTCGAAACCGACGAAGCCCAGGTCGGTGCCGAACTGCCAGCCCAGCCGCGCCATCGCCTGCGCAATGCGCAGCGTGACCACCGCATTGCCCGCGACCACGGCCGCGCGGCGGCCGCGCTTGGCGCGCTGGCGCAAGGCGCGCAAAGCCTCGTCGAGCGCATCGCTCTCACCCTCGACCGATTCGAACACCTCGCCCGCCACGCGCGGCTCATGCGCGGCCACGCAGGCGCCGAACGCTGCCGTGCGTTCGCGCCGCGAGCTCACGCCCTTCTGCGGCTCCGTGACGTAGAGCAGATCGCGGTAGCCGCCTTCGACCAGGTGGCCGCAGGTGGCCGTCATCGCGGCAGGGTTGTCGAGCGAGACGAAGTCCGTGTGCATGCCCGCGTGGCGGCGGTCGACCAGCACCGCCGGCTTGCCGTGCAGCGTGACCGCATCGACCACGTTGCTGCCTCGACCCAGCGTGTTGAGGATGAAGCCGTCGACCTGGTAGCCCGCCAGCGCATCGATGGCTTCGCGCTCGCGTTCGCTCTCGTTGCCGAGGTTGAACAGCATCACGAGATAGCCGGCGTCCTGGCAGGCCTTCTCGGCGCCGCGCAGCACCGCGACGGAATACGGGTTGGTGATGTCGGCCACGATCAGGCCGATGAGGCGCGAACGGCCATGGCTCAGGGCCTGCGCCATCGGGCTCGGCGAATAGGCGAGCGCGGCGATGGCGACTTCGACGCGCGCGGCGATGTCGGGGCTCAGCAGGCGTTCGCGGTGGTTGAGGAAGCGCGAGACGGTGGCCTTGGAGACGCCGGCCGCCGCGGCGACATCGGCGATGGTGGCGCGGCCCGTCGGCTTCATGGTCTTGCTCCTTCCCCTCCTGGGGGAAGGTTGGGGTGGGGGCAGGCAGAGTGCCCGCTGGATGCGCCGCTTGCCCCCACCCCTGCCCTCCCCCAGCGGGGGAGGGAGTAAAGCCCGGCTGAGCTCATGCGGCCGCCGTGTCGTACGGCGCCGTCGGCTTCTCCCCGGCCAGCACCTGCAGCAGATTGGTCGTCGCCAGCTCCGCCATCGCGTGCCGAGTCTCGTGCGTGGCCGAGCCGATGTGCGGCAGCGGCGTCACGCGCGGATGCGTGCGCAGCGGCGAGTCGGCCGGCAGCGGCTCCTTCGCGAACACGTCGAGGCCGGCGGCGCGCAGCGTGCCGTGGTCGAGGGCGTGCAGCAGCGCGTCTTCGTTCACGGTGGCGCCTCGGCCGCCGTTGATGAAGGACGCACCGGGCTTCATGCGCGCGAAGAAGGCCGCGTCGATCATGCCGCGCGTCGCGTCGGTCAGCGGCAGCATCGCAAGCACGATGTCGGCGCGCGCGAGCAGATCGTCGAGCGGCGTGTGCGTGGCGCGGCCCTGCAGTTCGGGCGCCTGCGCAGCCAGGTCGACCGCGCGGCGCGAGTGGTAGAGCACCGGCATGCCGAAACCCAGTGCGGCGCGCCTTGCCACGGCCTGCCCGATACGGCCGAAGCCCAGGATGCCCAGCGTCTTGCCATGCACGTCAGTGCCGAAGAGCTCTTCGCCGATGTTCCTGGTCCATCGCCCTTCGCGCACGAGGTTCGAGAGTTCGACCACGCGGCGCTGCGTGGCCATGAGGATCGCGAACACCGTGTCGGCCACCGTCTCGGTGAGCACGTCGGGGGTGTGGCACAGCACGATGCCGCGCTTGTGCAGCTCGGCCAGCGGGTAGTTGTCGACACCGACCGACACGCTCGAAATGACTTGCAGCTGCGGCGCCGCATCGAGCAGCGCGGCATCGACCGTATGGCTCGATCCGATCAACCCGTGCGCGGTGCGCAGCGCGGCGGCGAAGGCCTCGGGCTCCTTGCGGGGATCGGCCACGGTGACGTGGTGCGCGGCCTGCAGGCGTGCCAGCTGATCCTCGGGCAGCGGCCGGAAGACGAGGATGTTCTTCTTCGATGCGTTCGTCATGGCGTTCAGAGCCCCGCTTCTTCGAGTTGCGCCCGCGTCGGCAGGCCTTCGGTATCGCCCAGCACCTGAACGGCGCGCGCGCCGATCCATGCGCCGCGGCGCACGGCATCGGGCACGCCGCGGCCTTCGAGCAGCGCGCTCACCACACCGGCCGCGAAGCCGTCGCCCGCGCCCACGGTGTCGATCACTTCCTTCACCGGAAAGCCGTCGACGCGGCCAGTGCCGGCCACGTCGCTGTCGTAGTAGGCGCCCTCGGCGCCGAGCTTGACGACCACCAGCTTCGCGCCGCGTTCGCGATAGAACTTCGCGACGTCCTCGGGCTTGTCGTGGCCCGTGAGCAGCAGTCCCTCTTCGATGCCGGGCAGCACCCAGTCGGCGCGCGAGGCGAGTTCGTTGACCCAATGGCGCATGGTCTCGGTGGACGACCACAGCGTCGGGCGCAGGTTGGTGTCGAAGGAGATGGTGCGGCCCGCAGCGCGCATCACGTCCATGGTCTTCAGCGCGGCCTGCAGGCTGGTGTCGGAGATGGCGGCGAACACGCCCGTGGCGTGCAAATGGCGCGCCGAGCGCAGCCAGGCCTCGTCGACGTCGGCCGGGCCCATGTGGCTCGCGGCCGAGCCCTTGCGGTGGTATTCGATCGGCGGGTCGCTGCCGTCGGTGACGCGGCCCTTGAACTGGAAGCCGGTGCGCTGCGTCGCGTCGGTGATCACGTGCGAGCAGTCGATGCCTTCGGCGCGCATCGCGGCCAGCAACGCGCGGCCCATCGAGTCGGTGCCCAGGCGGCTGGCCCACCCGACCTTGAGGCCCAGTCGCGAGAGGCCGATGGCCACGTTGGTCTCGGCGCCGGCGGTGCGCTTGTGGAACGACTGGGCGTCTTCCAGCGGACCGGGCCGGTCGGCCACGAGCAGCAGCATGGCTTCGCCGAACAGGGCGACGTCGAAAGCGGTGGGTTCTGTCATGTGTGTCTCTCGATCTATGCGCGCGCGGCGCGGATGAAATCGATCTGCGCGCGGGTAACGGCCAGCAGGTCGTCGCCTGCGAGAGGGTATTCGATGGCGTGGGGCACGTCAGCCGGCAATGCACGCAGCACCGCGCGCCACGGCGCGGCCGAATCGCCCAGCGGCACCGCCACCCACTTGTGCGGCAGGCGCTGCACGCCCTTGCAATGCACGTAGCGCACGCGGTGGCCCAGCGCCTGCGCCGCCTGCAGCGGGCATTCGCCGAGCCAGTGCCAGTTGCCCATGTCGAAGGTCATGCCGAGCGGCACCCCGGCACGGTCGGCCACCTCGAAGAAAGTCTGCAGCGCGGGCAGCGTGCCGGCGCGCACGGTCTGGTCGTTCTCGATGAGCAGCTCGACGCGTGTTTCGGCCAGTTCCACCTTCAGGCCCCAGAGCGAGCCGTGCGACGAGGCCTGGAAGTCGCCGATGGACATCTTGAGCCGCTTGGCGCCTATACGCGTGGCCGCGGCGATGCCGCGCTTGAGCGCGGCGCTGTCGAGCCAGCCACCCTGGGCCCACAGGCCCTCGGGGCTGGAGTACACGGAAGCGAGCCCGCTCAGGGCGGGCAGTTCGGCCCCGGCGTCGCGCAGCATCTCGCCGCGCACTTCCACCGAATCGGCGCCAGCCGCCAATGCCAGCTGCGAGCACCAGAGCTGGCCATGCCGCCCCACCTCGGCCGCACCGAAGGACGACAGAGAAATCAGAACGGGAAAGGACATTCAGTGCGCTTGGTGGGAGCTGAGGATCTGGCCGAGGAACTGGCGCGTGCGCTCGTCCTTGGGGTTGCCGAAGAACTCTTCCGGCGGCGCCTGCTCGACGATCTTTCCGTCGGCCATGAAGATCACGCGATCGGCCACGCTGCGGGCAAAACCCATTTCGTGCGTCACGCACAGCATGGTCATGCCGTCTTCGGCAAGGCCGATCATGGTGTCGAGCACTTCCTTGACCATCTCGGGGTCGAGCGCGGAAGTGGGCTCGTCGAACAGCATGATCTTGGGCGCCATGCACAGCGCGCGGGCGATGGCCACGCGCTGCTGCTGGCCGCCGGAAAGCTGGCTCGGGTACTTGCCGGCCTGCTCGGGAATGCGTACGCGCGTGAGGTACTTCATGGCCACCTCTTCGGCTTGCGCCTTCGTCATGCCGCGCGAGCGCATCGGCGCCAGCGTGCAGTTCTCCAGGATGGTGAGGTGCGGGAACAGGTTGAACTGCTGGAACACCATGCCGACTTCGGCGCGCACGGCATCCACGTTCTTGCCGCCGGCCGTGAGGTCGATGCCGTCGACCACGATGCGGCCCTTCTGCACCGTCTCCAGCCGGTTGATGCAGCGGATGAGCGTCGACTTGCCCGAACCCGAAGGCCCGCAGATCACGATGCGCTCGCCCTGGCGCACCGACAGGTCGATGCCGGTCAACACCTGGAATTCACCGTACCACTTGTTGACCGCTTCCATGCGGATGATCGATTCCGTCGTCATGCTCGTTGTTCCGATACTCACTGTGGGGCGCCCTGCGCCTTCTCAAGGAACACCGCGGAACCGGCTTTGCCGGGCCGCAGGTGTTGCCCCCTGCAAGGGGGTTGGCGTAGCGACACGAAGTGCGCGAAGCCTGGGGGTTAGTTCATTTTCGGCAGGTCGGCCTGCAGCCACTTCTGATACAGCTTGTTGAGCTCGCCGTTGGCGGTGTTCTTCTGCACGAATTCGTTCACCGCCTTGTGCAGCTCTTCCTGGCCCGGACGCATCGCGATGCCCATCGACTGCTGCACCAGCGTGAACTTGTTTTCGTAGGTGCCGGCAGGCACGCGCTTGGCGATCTGTGCCGCCACGGTCACCGAGCAGCCGATGGCATCGACCTGGCCCGAGATCAGCGCCTGCATGGCCGAGGCGTCGTCGTCGAAACGGCGGATTTCGGTGCCTTCGGGCGCGGCCTTGGTCACGGCCACGTCCTGCGTCGAGGCGCGGGCCACGCCCACGCGCAGGCCCTTCAGGTCGCCCGCGGCCTTGATGGGGGCCTTGGTCGCGCCGTACAGCACGATGGTCGCGGCCGCGTAGGGCTGCGAGAACTGCACCTGCTTGGCACGCTCGGGCGTGATGGCCAGCGAGGCGACCAGCAGGTCGACCTTGTTGGTCAGCAGGAACGGGATGCGGTTGGGGCCCGTGACCGGCACGATGTTGGCCTTGACACCCCAGTCCTTCGCAAGCAGCTTGGCCACGTCGGCGTCGTAGCCGTCGGGCTGGTTCTTCGCATCGGTGGTGCCGTAGGGCGGAAAGTCGACCAGCATGCCGATGGTGATCTCGCCCTTCTTCTTGATGTCGGCCACCGACTGTGCCGAGGCGAAGGGTGCGAACACGGTGAGAGCGGCGCCGAGGCCCAGCACGGCGAGCGCGGCACGGCGGGTGGTGATACGGGTCATGGGTGTGTCTCCTGAATAAAGAAAGGAAGCGACGAGAAAGAGAAAACGGAAAGGGTCAGCGGGCAAGCGCCCGGGCGCGGCGGCGCTCCATGCGCGCGGCCAACAGCGACAGCGGCCAGCAGATCGCGAAGTAGATGGCCGCCACCACCGAGAACACGATGAGCGGCTGGAAGGTGGCGTTGTTGACGATCTGCCCGGCGCGCGTGACTTCGACAAAACCGATGATGGCCGCGAGCGACGTCCCCTTGATGATCTGCACCACGTAGCCCACCGTGGGCGCCAGCGCGATCTTCAGCGCCTGCGGCAACACCACGTCGCGCATGCGGGACGTGTACCTGAGGCTCAGCGCCTCGGCGGCTTCCCACTGGCCGCGCGGAATGGCCTCGATGCAACCGCGCCAGATCTCGCCGAGGAAAGCGGCGCTGTTCAGGATGAGCGCGACACCGGCAGCCACCCACGGATTGATGTCCAACCCCAGCACCGGCGCGCCGAAGAACACCAGGAACAGCTGCAGCAGCAGCGGCGTGCCCTGGAAGATCTGGATGAAAGTGGTCGACACGCCGCGCGCCCACGTCGACTGCGACGTGCGCATCAACGCGACGATGAGCCCCAGGATCGCGCCGCCCACGAAGGCGATGGCCGACAGCGCAAGCGTCCACTTGGCCGCTTCGAGGATGAAAAGGAATTCGGGAAAGCCGAAGGTGCGCATGGTGTTGTCTCCGTCCGTCGTTTCTTACCGGCGGTCCGGATAGTTGAGCGTGCGCCTGTAGATCAGCTTGAACATTGTCGAGAAGGCCAGCGCCAGCGCGAGGTAGATCGCAGCCACGACGATGTAGATCTCGAAGCTGCGGAAGGTCTGCGACTGCAGGTTGGCGGCCACCGAGGTCAGGTCGTCGGCCGAGATGACCGACACCACCGCCGAGCTCAGCATCAGCAGGATGAACTGGCTCGTGAGCGCCGGGTAGATGGCCTTCAGCGCGGGCTTGATGATGACGAAGCGGAAGATTTCCCAGGGCTTGAGGTTGAGCGCCCTGCCCGCCTCGATCTGCCCCTTGGGGATCGACTCGATGCCCGCGCGGATGATCTCGGTCGCATACGCACCGAGGTTCACCACCATCGCCACCAGCGCGGCCGTCTGCGGCGACCAGCGCAGCCCGATGGCCGGCAGCGCGAAGAAGAAAAAGAACAACTGCACGAGGAACGGCGTGTTGCGGATCACCTCGATATAGGCATTCACGATGAAGCGCAGCCAGCCAGGCCCGGAGGTCTTGCCCCAGGCGCAGAAGATGGCGACCACGAGGCCGAGCACCGTGGCCACGAGCGAGAGCTGGACCGTGATCCACGTGCCCTTGAGCAGCAACGGCCAGGCGGCGAAGACGGCGTCGAATTGAAACTGGTAGTTCATGAAGGGCGAACCCGGAAGGTGCGCGCGTGGCGCGTGCATGCCTCAAAAGCAATGCTTGCAGCTTATCTGAAACCGGTTTCATGATTGCCTAGGGATTCCCCTAAGTGGTCGTTTTGTCTCGCCTTCTGCCTACACTGAAGCCATGCTGAACCCACCCGCGGCCACCATGCCCACAGAGGCAACTGCGCTCTCCACAGGCGCCCCCACCGTGCAGCATTTCCGCCAGGCCCTGCTCTGGCCCTTGCGGCTGATGCCTGCGCCGGACGCCGGGCACGCGCACCACCACGCGCCCTGGCATGTGCTGCGCGAGATGGGCGATGCCTCGCCATGGCGCGAAGAGGTCGACGAATACACCGGCGACAGCAGCCGCTTTCACGAGCGGCACTACAACGAGTTCGTGAGCTTCCTGCCGTACGTGCAGCGCTTTCTCTACGGCGAGGGCCGCTCCCGCAACGGCAGCAGCGGCGGTCCGGCCTCCGGCAACGACGGCGATTCACCGATGCGCGTCTTCCGCCGCCAAGACATCGCATCGGTGCGCGTGGTGGCCCGCGCGGGCGACGCGCCCGTCACGCTCGACGTGGTGCATTGCGACCTCTACTTCTTCTTCGACATCGACGTGGTCATGGTGAACCTCGAGGTCGGGGCCGACCACCTGAGCCTCGCGCAGGCGCAGGAAATCCTCTACCGCTTCGGCCGCGCCTACCCCTCCGGCTGGGAGCCCGATGGTTCGGCGCTGCATTGCATGGCGAGCGTCGAATGGCTGGGCGCCGACGGCCGCGTCCTCGCAAGCTCCGACGCGCAGCAGCGCGAGAGCTTCCTCTCGCACGTGGCGCAGCACCGCGCGCCGCGCATCTCTTCGCACTGGGCCTACCTGATGCAGCCGCTGGTGAGCGACCATTCGGAAGACCCCGGCGTGCTGCGCTACCGGCAGATCGAGTACTACCGCATGCCGGTCATGGCCTACCTCTCGCTGGACGACCCGCGCCGCCTCACGCGCGACGACTTCGTGCGGCTCGCGCTGGTAACGGGTGCCGGCACCACCGACGCGCACCTGCCCTACGCCGACCACCACCTCGCCGACTTCGAGCACAAGTACTGCTACGACCGCTTCTGGGTCAACGCCGGCGCAGCACCCAACACGCGCTACCTGTGCAACGGCCACGCCCTCATCGTGGTGGGCGATGCGCACTCCGAGTTCTTCTGCTGCCGCGACCGCGGCGTGCTCGCGCAGTTCAGGCACCAGCACTTCCTGCTGTTCCTCATCGCGCATTTCCAGAAGGCCTCGCTGCTGATGTTCTCCGACCAGCTGGTGGAGGCGCTCAAGCGGCTCGACATCCGCAGCACGCCGAGCGTGAAGCAGTTCAAGCGCGCGATCCGCGCGAGCTTCGAGCGCTTCCTGCGCTTCACGCACCGCTACTGGTTCCACGAGATCTCGGAACAGGCGCAGGTGCGCGCGCTGTCGCACATGTGTGCCGCGCACCTCGGGCTCGACCCGCTCTACGACGAGGTCAAGGCGCGCATCGCCGACATGAACACATATCTCGACGCCGACAGCCTGCGCCGGCAGGCCAGCACCGTGGTGCGCCTCACGGTGGTCACGCTGTTCGGCCTGATCGGCACCATCACCACCGGCTTCCTCGGCATGAACCTGTTGGCCGAGGCCGACGCACCGCTGTGGCGCAAGGCGTTGTGGTTCGGCGTGGTGTTCGTCCTTACGACCTGGCTCACCATCTACACGATGGTGAAGTCGCAGCGGCTGTCGGATTTCATCGACGCGCTGTCGAACGACAGGCTGGGCTTCAAGGGGAAGATGGCCGCGCTGGCGCGGGTGTGGCGGCCGGGGGCCGACTGATCAGAACGCGATGTCGGCGCTGGCCACCGCGCGAATCGGCACGCCGAAGCTCGTGATGTCCGACAGCGTGGCGTTGTGATGCGCACGGATCTGCGCACCCGTCGCGTGCGGCTTGTCGTGCGAGGTGTGCGCGTCGGCTGCGAGCACCACGTGGTAGCCCAGCGCGGCGGCGCGGCGCACGGTGGTGTCGACGCAAAACTCCGACGAATAGCCGCAGACCACCACGCACTTCACGCCATGCTCCGACAGCCAGGCTTCGAGCGGCGTGCGCAGAAAGGAGTCGGGCGTGGTCTTGCGGATGCGGACGTCGCGCGAATCGGTGTTCAGCGCACCGGCGAGCTGCCAGCGCTCGGAATCGAATTCCAGGTCGACCGCATTCTCGTGCTGGATGAAGGCCACGGGCACACCGGCTGCACGGGCACGTTCGGTGAGCGCATTGATGCGCTGCATCACTTGCCCGGCTTCATGGGGGCGCGGCGGATCGTCGCAAAGGCCACGTTGGACGTCGATGACGAGGACGGCAGTGTTCATGCGCCCATCGTAGCGGCTCCCCTCAGTTCCAGGCACTCACTTCGAGCCGTACTTTCCCGCTGATGCCGGGCGCCGCCGGTGCGGCGCCGAGGCTCGACAGCGGCACCATGAACTGCAGCTTGCCGCTGGCCAGCTGCTTCGGGCTCATCGGCAGCGAGGCCTGCCCCGCCGTGTCGGTCTGCCAGCCGTACTTGACGTTCCAGCTCTGCGCCGGATCGCCAGGCGCGGGCGGCGCGATCTCGATGACCAGCGTGTCGCGGAACAGCGAGCTGCCTTCGTAGTGACCATCGAGCCAGAACTTGTTGTTGACCTGGTAGTCGGGCACGCGCACGCCCAGCGTCATGGCATAGGCGAGCGTCGGGCGGTCCTGCTTCACGCGGGCCCTGTTGGCGAGAAACACGGTGGAAAGGTAGATCGACCGGCGATCCGCCTTGGCCGGGTCGGTCAGTTCCTTGTGCGTACGGCAGGCGGGCGAATCTTCCTCGGCCACGCGCCGGCTCAGGTACCAGCGCTTGCCGCGCGGTGCGGCGAGCAGCTCGACCTGGTAGAGCGCATCGACGTCAGCGCCCTTGGGCAGGTCGGGCGGCAGCGTGACGCCCTCGATGTCGAACCAAAGATCGACCCGCACGTCGCCGAACAAGAAGCGCACGAGGTTCTGGTAGGCCTCCTCCGAATTGACGATGCCGAAGAAGCCCGAGTGCGAGCGGTAGGTGTAGGCGGTGGCCACCGGCTGCGTCTTGCCCGCAGCGTCGGAGGCCCAGAGCGAGGCGTTCTCGATGCGCACGAGCCCATCGCTGCCGTGGCCCGCGAACATGCGCGACAGGCCCTTGGCGCTTTCGTAGTCGCCGCGATTGGTACCGACCATGCAGAAGAAGCGCTCGGCCGGAAAGGCCGTGGCCGGCAGGTAGTCCATGCGGCCGTTGACCGCCGGCGTGGCCAGGAACTCCGACATCTTCTCGCGGTTGAAGGTGTTCATCTCAGCCGCCGTGAGCCAGGCCGGCACGTTGATGCCGCCCATGTCGATGCCGTTGTGCGGCGTGGCATAGGTGAACACCTTGTCGACGCACGCACGCGCGGCCGCCTCGCCGAGCTCGGGGTTCTGCAGGAAGGCGCGCACCACCAGGCCGCCCATCGAATGCGCGACGAGGTAGCAGCGGAAATCCGCGGGCGAGAAGCCGGGCCCCTCGCGCAGCGCCACGAGGTCGCGCACGCGCAGGATCAACTGGCTCAGGCCTTGCGCGTACACCTTGATGTCCCTGGCCCGGCCATCGCCGAGCAGCTCGGAGCCCGAGTCGTAGTAGCGGTAGATGATGACCGAAGCCGAGGGAATGCCGTCGACGTCCCTGCCGTTTTCATCGGGCGAGGGCTTCCAGTCGGGGTCGAGGATGTCCAGCCCGTTCTGGTAGACGCTCTGGTACTGGAAGTCAGCCAGCAGCCGCACCATGGGCGACTCGAAGACGAACTTCTGCGCCGGCGCTTCCTTCTTGACGGTGGCGCGATACACCGTGGAGCCGATGTTGAAACCGCAGAACGGATCGGCGGCGGTGTCATCGCGCTCCGCTTCGGTCATGGCGTAGCCACGCACGTAGATGATGGGGTAGCGATTGCTGCTCATGGCTCTGCCGCCTCGTTCCTTGGGATCGATGAAGACTTTCAGTTTGCCGAGGGGTGAAGGGGAGCGCCATATCGCGCATGGCATAGGACTGTTCGCTGTTTCGCCCCGGACAAACGTCCCGGATACCCCCGCTCCCCAAATGTTTCTACGGTTGAAACCATTGAAACGCGCATCGTCGCTAGTCTCGCGCCATCCGACAAACACAATCCAGAAGGCACTCCCATGGCTGACGATCCAGGTTCGCAGGGCTCCTACCTGCCTCAACTGCTGCGCCGTGGCACTGCATTGGCGGCCGCCGGCTGCGCGTTCGTGGCGGGATGCGGCGCCGCCGGCGGCGGCGAAACGCGCTACGACAACTCGCCGCAATTCCGCGACGGCGGCTTCCACAACATGGCCAACCCCGACCTGCCGACCCAGGCCAGCGCATGGCGCATCTGGTCGCGCTTCATCGTGGGCAGCAAGGTCGACACCGTGCCGGTCGATGCGATCCCCGTGCAGGCGCTGAACCGCGGCGCGCTCGATGCGCTCGACACCAAGGCCAACCACGTGGTGCGCCTCGGCCACTCGTCGCATCTGCTGAAGCTGCGCGGCAAGTACTGGCTGATCGACCCGGTGTTCAGCGACCGTGCATCGCCGGTGCAGTGGGCCGGGCCGAAGCGCTTTCACCAGCCGCCGATCGCGCTCGAACAGCTGCCGCCGATAGAGGGCGTGATCCTTTCGCACGACCACTACGACCACCTCGACGTGGCGACCATCGAGTACCTCTCGAAGAGCGTGCAGCGCTACTTCGTGCCGCTGGGCGTGCGCACGCGGCTGGTGGTGATGGGCGTGCCGGCCGAGCGCGTGAGCGAGCTCGACTGGTGGCAAAGCGGCGAACACGACGGCGTGAAGCTCACCGCCACGCCTGCGCAGCATTTTTCGGGCCGCACGCTGGGCGACCGCGACCGCACGCTATGGGCCTCATGGGTAGTGCAGAGCGGCGAGCAGCGCCTGTTCTACAGCGGGGATTCGGGCTACTTCCCCGGCTTCAAGCAGATCGGTGAACGCTTCGGTGGCTTCGACATCGCGCTGATGGAAAACGGCGCCTACGACAGCATGTGGCCGGCCGTGCACATGACGCCCGAGCAAAGCGTGCAGGCCTTCGAGGACCTGCGCGGCAAGGTGTTCTTCTCGGTGCACAACAGCACCTTCGACCTTTCCTTCCACACCTGGCACGACCCGCTGGACCGCATCGCGAACCTCGCGGAGGCAAAGAAGATCGAGCTGGCGACGCCGGTGATCGGAGAGGTGGTGACGGTGGGGCAGGCGCGCACGAATGTGCGCTGGTGGACCGGCCTGCGCTGAGCGGCCCTGCCGCTCGTTACCGGCCTACCCGCCCCGCTCCTTGCGCTCCCGCGCCCGGCGCACCTGCCGCGTCTCGTTCGCCTGCGAATCGATGCGGTCTTTCTCGCGCTTCTTCGCCGCCCGCTTTTCGCGCATGCGCCGGCCCAGCACATAGCTGCCGAAGCCGGTGACCACGGCAATGAAGATCCCGATGACGCTGATGTCGATGCCGCCCATCACTGCACCCGCACGATGCTCGACGGCTTGAAGCCGAGGTCGGCCGCCTTGCCCTTGCGTGCACGGCTGCCGCGCGCGTTGTTGAGTGTGCGGATTTCCAGCGTTTCATCGCGCTCCTTGCCGCCGCGGCCGATGCCCTCGATCTTCACGCTTCGCGTGTAGGCCGCGGCGCCGGCCAGGCTGTCCTTGGCCTCGAGGTCGATCAGCGTGAGGCCACGCCCCCCCTTCGGCAGGCTCTTGAGCTCGGCGATGTCGAAGGTCAGGATGCGGCCGCCGGTCGAGGCGCAGGCCACGTGCGTGGCGGCAGGCATCGGCTCGGCGCCGCTCGCGCCGCCCACCAGCGACGGACGGCACAGCTGCTCGCCCTCGCCCACGTCGATGAAGGCCTTGCCGCCGCGCTGGCGCGACATCATGTTCTCGACCGTGGCGATGAAGCCGTAGCCACCGGTGTTGGCAAGCAGCACGCTGGCGCCGACGGGGCCGGCGAAGAAATGCGTGACGTGCGTGCCGGCATCGAGCTCGATGAGCGTGGTGACCGGCTGGCCGTCGCCGCGCGCGCCGGGCAGCGAGGACACGGGCACGGTGTAGACGCGCACGCTCTTGTCCTTGGCACTGCCGAAGACCAGCAGCGTGTCGACGCTGCGGCATTCGAAGGCGCCGTAGAGCGAGTCGCCGGACTTGAAGCTGTATTCCGGCGCTGCGCCCTTCTCTGCGTTCGCACCGTTGCCCGCAGCCTTCTCGCTCGCCCAGCCCTTCTGCGCACGGACCCAGCCCTTCTGCGACACGATGACGGTGACGGGCTCGTCGACCACCTTCACCTCGGCCACGGCGCGCTTCTCGGCCTGGATGAGCGTGCGGCGCGCGTCCTCGAAGGTCTTGGCGTCGGCCTCGATTTCCTTCACGAGCAGGCGGCGCAATGCGGTCGGGCTGCCGAGAATGTCTTCGAGCTTCTTCTGCTCGTCGCGCAGGCCCGAAAGCTCCTGCTCGATCTTGATGGCTTCGAGCCGCGCAAGTTGGCGCAGGCGAATTTCAAGAATGTCCTCGGCCTGCCGTTCGCTGAGATTGAAGCGTGCGATGAGCGCGGCCTTCGGGTCTTCCGCCGCGCGGATGATCGCGATCACCTCGTCGATGTTCAGCAGCACCAGCTGACGGCCTTCGAGGATGTGGATGCGTTCCAGCACCTTGTTGAGCCGGTGCCGCGAGCGCTTCTCGACGGTAACCTCGCGGAACGCGATCCACTCGTTGAGCATCTGGCGCAGCGACTTCTGCGTGGGCTTGCCGTCGATGCCGACCATCGTGAGGTTGATCGGCGACGAGGTTTCGAGCGAGGTCTGCGCGAGCAGCGTGGTGATGAACTCGTCCTGGCTGATGCGCGAGGTCTTGGGCTCGAACACCAGGCGCACGGCCGCGTCCTTGCTGGACTCGTCGCGCACCACGTCGAGCACCGACAGCATCGCGGCCTTCAGCTGCGTCTGGTCGGCGCTCAGCGCCTTCTTGCCGGTCTTGACCTTCGGGTTGGTGATTTCCTCGATCTCTTCGAGCACCTTCTGCGTGCTGACGCCCGGCGGCAGCTCGTTGACCACCAACTGCCATTGGCCGCGCGCGAGGTCTTCGATCTTCCAGCGCGCACGCACCTTGAGCGAGCCGCGGCCGGTGCGGTAGGCATCGGCGATGTCGCCCGCGCTGCTGATGATCTGCGCGCCGCCCGGGTAGTCGGGGCCGGGCACGATGGCGAAGAGTTCTTCCTCGCTGAGCTTGCCGTTCGACTTGATCAGCGCCACGCAGGCGTCGGCAATCTCGCGCAGGTTGTGGCTCGGGATCTCGGTGGCAAGGCCGACCGCGATGCCGCTGGCGCCATTGAGCAGCGTGAACGGCAGCCGCGCGGGCAGCAGGCGCGGCTCTTCGGTGCTGCCGTCGTAGTTGGGAATGAAGTCGACCGTGCCTTCATCGATCTCGTCGAGCAGCAGGCTGGTGATGCGCGCCAGTCGCGCTTCGGTGTAGCGCATGGCCGCGGCGCCGTCGCCGTCGCGGCTGCCGAAGTTGCCCTGGCCGTCGACCAGCGGATAGCGCTGCGAAAAATCTTGCGCCATGCGCACCAGCGCGTCGTACGCGGCCTGGTCGCTGTGCGGGTGGAAGCGGCCGAGCACGTCGCCGACCACGCGCGCGCTCTTCACGGGCTTGGCACCCACGGTGCCGTTGGTGCCGCCGAAGCCCAGGCCCATTCGCGACATCGAGTACAGGATGCGGCGCTGCACCGGCTTCTGGCCGTCGGACACATCGGGCAGCGCGCGGCCCTTGACCACGCTGAGCGCGTATTCGAGGTAGGCGGTCTGGGCGTAGTCGGCGAGGGTCAGGGTCGTGTCGCCGTCGGTGGGCCCCTGGAGATCGAGCGGAGGTTGAGAGTCGTCCATGAATGAGAGGGAAAGAAAAACAGTTGCTTGAGGCTGCGCGCCTTGTTTGCGGTCGCGAGGACGGTACTTGGCAGTCCCCGGAAGTCAGGACAACGGGGACGGCGGCGCGGTGGCGCCCGGCTCGGCCGCGCCGGTCGGCACGTCGGGCAGCTCGGGCATCGTCGGAGCGCTGCGCGGCGATTCGGAGGGCATGTTGCCGCGGCCGATCGCGCCGCCCTTTGGCACCGCCATTTCCATGCGGATGCGCCCCGGCGTCCTGCCGCCGCCACTGCCACCCCGAAGGTTTCCGCCCACCGTCACTGCCGAAGGCTTCAGGTACGCATACAACTGCAGCACGGTCTGTACATAGTTCTGCGTTTCCTTGTAGTTCGGGATCTTGTTGCCCGCACGCTGCACAGCCCCCTCGCCTGCGTTGTAGGCAGCCAGCGCGAGCTCGATCTGTCCCGGGAACATCGCGATCAGGTCACGCAGGTAGCGCGAGCCGGCGGCGATGTTGATGCGCGGGTCGAACAGCTTCTTCTCGATGGTCACGCGCTTGTCGGCCGACACGCCATAGCGCTGAGCCGTCGCGGGCATCAACTGCATGAGACCCATGGCGCCCTTGGGCGAGACGGCCTGCGCGTCGAAGCCCGACTCGGTCGCGACCAGGGCCTGGAGCAGTTCGTAGTCGATGTCGTGCTTGTTCGATGCGTCGCGCAGGGCGGACTTGGCGGTCTTGTAGCCGGGCGAGGCCTCGAACATGGCCAGCAGCGACTGCGACGCGGCCGGCACCTTGCCGTCGAGCTTGCGGGCGCCGCGGCCCAGCGGAGAAAGGCCCTGCGCCGTGTCGAAGCTCTGGCCGCCACGGAAGAAGACCTGGTAGCGCTCGTCGACCTTCTCGGCGGCGAAATGCGCCACGCCCTTGCTGTCGACGTAGCCGTAGATGTCAGCGGCGTGCGCCGCCTCCTGCTGTGTACACAGCAGGAAGGCCGAAAGCAACAACGAACGCTTGAAAGCTGACATGCGTGGTGGAGGAATCAGACGTCGATGTCGACATCGTCGGCCCGCAACTCCATGAGTTCGCGCCGCGCTGCCGCTTCGCCCTTGCCCATGAGCTTGGTGATCTCGCCCTGGGTGGCCGTAAAGTCGAACCGCCCCAATTGGACCTGCATCAGGCGCCGGGTGTCTGGATTGAGCGTGGTTTCCCACAATTGTTCCGCGCTCATTTCGCCCAGCCCCTTGAAGCGGCTGATGCTCCAGGCACCTTCGCGGACGCCGTCCTTGCGCAGTTTGTCGAGCGTGGCGGTGAGTTCACCTTCGTCCAGCGCATAGACCTTGGAGGCCGGTTTCTTGCCGCGCGCGGGGGCGTCGACCCGGAACAATGGCGGCTTTGCAACATACACGTGGCCGGCTTCGATCAATTTCGGAAAGTGCCGGAAAAACAAGGTGAGCAGCAGCACCTGGATGTGCGAGCCGTCCACGTCGGCATCGCTCAGGATGCAGACCTTGCCGTAGCGCAGGCCGCTCATGTCGGGCGTGTCGTTGGGGCCGTGCGGGTCGACGCCCACGGCCACCGAGATGTCGTGGATCTCGGTGTTGGCGAAGAGCCGGTCACGTTCGACTTCCCAGGTGTTGAGCACCTTGCCGCGCAGAGGCAGGATCGCCTGGCTTTCCTTGTCGCGGCCCATCTTGGCGCTGCCGCCGGCGGAGTCGCCCTCGACCAGGAAGACTTCGTTGTGGCTGATGTCCTTGCTCTCGCAGTCGGTCAGCTTGCCGGGAAGCACGGCCACGCCGGAGCCCTTGCGCTTCTCGACCTTCTGGCCGGCGCGCTGGCGCGTCTGCGCGGCCTTGATGGCCAGCTCGGCGAGCTTGCGGCCATAGTCGACGTGCTGGTTGAGCCACAGTTCGAGCGCGGGGCGCACGAAGCTCGACACCAGGCGCACCGCGTCGCGCGAGTTCAGCCGTTCCTTGATCTGGCCCTGGAATTGCGGGTCGAGCACCTTGGCGCTGAGCACGTACGAGGCGCGCGCGAACACGTCCTCGGGCAGCAACTTCACGCCCTTGGGCAGCAGCGAGTGCAGCTCGATGAAGCCCTTCACGGCGGTGAACAGGCCGTCGCGCAGGCCGCTTTCGTGCGTGCCGCCGGCGCTGGTGGGAATCAGGTTGACGTAGCTCTCGCGCACCGGCTGACCGTCTTCCGTGAAGGCCACGCACCAGTCGGCGCCCTCGCCTTCGGCGAAGTTGTCGGCGTTCTTGTCAGCGTGGCCGCTGCCTTCGAACAGCGGAATGACGGGGTCGCCGTTGAGCGTCTGCATGAGGTAGTCGCTCAGGCCGCCCTTGTAGAGCCACTGCTGGGTTTCCTTGGTCTTCTCATTGACGAGCGTGACGCTCACGCCAGGCATCAGCACGGCCTTGCTGCGCAGCAGGTGCGTGAGCTCGCCCATGGGAAGCACGGCGGTCTCGAAATACTTGGCGTCGGGCCAGGCGCGCACGGTGGTGCCCTGGCGGCGCTCGCCGGCCTCGAGCTTGCGGATTTCGAGCGCCTCGATCACGTCGCCGGCACTGAAGGCCAGCTTGGCAACGGAGCCTTCGCGGTGCGAGGTGACTTCGAGCCGCTTGGACAACGCATTGGTCACCGAAACGCCCACGCCGTGCAGGCCACCCGAGAAGCTGTAGGCACCGCCCGAGCCCTTGTCGAACTTGCCGCCCGCGTGCAGGCGGGTGTACACGAGCTCGATCACGGGGGCCTTTTCTTCGGGGTGCAGGCCGAACGGAATGCCCCGGCCGTCGTCTTCGATGCTGGCCGAGCCGTCGGCATGCAACGTGACCTTGATCTTCTTGCCATAGCCCGCCAGCGCCTCGTCGGCGGCGTTGTCGAGCACTTCCTGGATGATGTGCAGCGGGTTGTCGGTCCGGGTGTACATGCCCGGGCGCTGCTTCACGGGCTCGAGGCCCTTGAGCACGCGGATGGAGCCTTCCGAGTAGCCGGACGATGCGGACGCTGAACTGGGGGGAGTCTTGAGGGGAGTCGCCATGGGGGCGGATTGTAGTCAGTCGCCACCAAATGACTGGATACCCATACAGGAACCTTCGACCGGAAGCCGAAGGTTTGCACGATGACCGGACTTACTTGTTGATGATGGCCTGGCCGGTATAGGCCAGCGAGGCGAGTTCGGGCCTGGCCTTTTCGGCCGGCTCGAGGTCGAGAACGATGCTGCCGATCACCAGGCCGAACGATGGCGACATGCGCACGTATTTGGTTTCGCCGGCTTCCAGGGGTATGCCGAGCGTCTTCCCGGCGTCGGTCGTGGTCGCGGCCAGGTAGGTGCCGGCCGGACGGTCCACGTAGAAGAAACCACCAGACTTCGATGCGCCCACCACCACCTTGTTGAGGCGGATGAGGGGCTGCAGTGCCGAGCCGTAGGGTGTCGCCGCGCGGAAGAAATAGATACGGCCCTCGCCTGATTTCACGGCGGGAATGGTGCCGGCCATGTCCTGGTGCTTGACGCCAGTGCTGGCGCAGCCTGCGGCGAGGATCGTCAGCGCTGCGAGCGCGGCGAACTTCAAGGCGGTTCTTCTCATTGTCTGGATTCCTTGTGGGGAAGTGCGCTGGAGCACAAATGTAACAAATCACACACAAGGGTTTGCGGGGCCCTCACCGGTTTTGATGCACCGGTCGCATCAAAGCCACCTCGATAAATCATCAATGCCGTCGGCCGACCTGCCGCCTGCCGAAGCCCTCAAGTCGCTACATTCGACGCGATGCAAGCCCCAGCCCCCGTCCTCTCCATCAAGCAAGTCCTGTTCTGCGGGGCCATGATCGTCACGTTGTCGATGGGCATCCGCCACGGCTTCGGGCTCTGGCTGCAGCCGATCACGCAGGCGCAGGACTGGAGCCGGCAGACCTTCTCGTTCGCGCTGGCGGTCCAGAATCTTTCATGGGGCATCTTCGGGGTGTTCGCGGGCATGCTGGCCGACCGCTTCGGCGCGTTCCGGGTGCTGATCGGCGGCTCGGTGTTCTATGCGCTGGGTCTGCTCGGCATGGCGCATTCGCCGACGCCGCTGCTCTTCACGCTGAGCGCGGGCGTGCTGATCGGCGCGGCGCAGGCGGGCTCGACCTATGCAGTGATCTACGGCGTGATCGGTCGGCAGATTCCGGCCGAACGGCGATCGTGGGCGATGGGCGTTGCGGCGGCGGCCGGCTCCTTCGGGCAGTTCCTGATGGCGCCCATCGAGGGGCGATTGATCGGCCACCTGGGCTGGCAGACGGCGCTTGCCGTGGTGGCGGTGCTGGTGCTCGTGATCATCCCGATGGCCTTCGGCCTGCGCGAACCGAAGACGTCCGCGCTGGCCGGGCACCGCGAACAATCGGTGCTGCAGGCGGTGGGCGAGGCTTTCCGCTATCCGAGCTTCGGGCTGCTGATGGCGGGGTACTTCGTCTGCGGCTTCCAGCTTGCATTCATCGGCATCCACATGCCAACCTACCTGCGCGACCGGAGCCTGCCGGCCGAAGTGGCGGGCTATGCGCTGGCGCTGATCGGGCTGTTCAACGTGTTCGGCACCTACACGGTGGGGCTGCTGGGGCAGAAGCTGGCCAAGCGCAAGATCCTGGCGGCGATCTATTTCGCGCGGGCCGTGTCGATCGCGCTGTTCCTGCTGGTACCGATCTCACCGCTCAGCGTGTATGTGTTCTCGGCGGCGATGGGCTTCCTGTGGCTGTCGACTGTGCCTGCGACCAATGCGATCGTGGCGGGCATCTTCGGCGTGGCGCACCTGTCGATGCTCAGCGGCTTCGTGTTCCTGAGCCACCAGGTGGGCTCGTTCCTGGGCGTGTGGCTCGGCGGCTACCTGTACGACACCACGGGCAGCTACGACATCGTCTGGTACATCGCGGTCGCGCTGGGCGTGTTCGCGGCGCTGATCAACCTGCCGGTGAAGGAAAGCGCCATCTCGCGCTCGTCGCCACAGCCGCTGGGGGCCGCGGGCTGATTGCGTATAAACACGGCCATGACTTCGCAAATGCGCCACCACATCGTCCACGCGGGCTGGCTGACCGCCGCGCTGGCAGTGCTGGGCGGCGTGTTCGCGCTTTACGTCCACCCGGACTTCCTCGTGACGTTGGTCGACCAGATCTGGTCCTGCTTCTGAAGCCCGCCCCGCCATGAAAGATGCTGTACCGATGCACGGCCTGTCCGCGCCTTCCGAATGGATCGTTCGCTGGACGCACCTGCTCGCGCCCGGCGCCACGGTGCTCGACGTGGCCTGCGGCGCCGGGCGGCACATGCAGTGGTTCGCGGGCCGCGGGCATCCGGCCACCGGTGTCGACCGCTCGCCTGAAGCCATAGCGGCGGCCGGCGCCTTCGGCCGCACCGTCTCGGCGGACATCGAGTCGGGCCCCTGGCCCTTCGCCGGCCAGGCCTTTGGCGCCGTGATCGTCACCAACTACCTCTGGCGCCCGCGCATGGCCGACATCGTGGCCGCGGTGGCACCGGGCGGCGTGCTGCTCTACGAAACCTTCGCGGCGGGCAACGAGACCGTCGGCAAGCCCTCGCGCCCCGACTTCCTGCTGCAGCCCGGCGAACTGCTGGCGGCCTGCACCGGCCTGCGCGTAGTGGCCTACGAGGACGGCTTCATGCCCGAACCTGCGCGCTTCGTGCAGCGCATTGCCGCCATCCGCCCCGCCGGCAGCAACGACGGCCAGCCGCCCCGGCACCTCCTTGCGGGAAACTGAGGGGGTTGGGGCGGCTGTCTTGCGGCACGCCGGAGTAAGTAGAATCGGCACTTTCGTCCACCGACAAAGAGATTCCCCTTGGAGCAACTGACAGGCAGCATCGTCGCGCTCGTCACGCCGATGCACGACGACGGCAGTGTCGACTACCCCGCCCTGCGGCGGCTCATCGACTGGCACATCGAAGAAGGCACCGACTGCCTCGGCGTGGTCGGCACCACCGGCGAATCGCCGACGGTCGATGTCGAAGAGCACTGCGAAATCATCCGTGTTTCGGTCGAGCAGGCCCGGGGCCGCGTGCCCGTGATGGCCGGCTGCGGCGCGAACTCGACCAAGGAAGCCATCGAGCTCGCCAGGTTCGCCAAGGGCGTGGGCGCCGATTCGCAGCTCCAGGTCGTGCCGTACTACAACAAGCCCACGCAAGAGGGCCAGTACCAGCATTTCAAGGCCATCGCCGAAGCCGTGGGCGACCTGCCCGTCGTGCTCTACAACGTGCCCGGCCGCACCGTTGCCGATATGGCGCACGACACCGTGCTGCGACTGGCGCAGGTGCCCGGCATCATCGGCATCAAGGAAGCCACCGGCAACATCGAGCGCGCCCAGTGGCTCATTCGCGACCTGCCTAAGAACTTTGCCGTCTATTCCGGCGACGACCCGACCGCGGTCGCGCTCATGCTCTGCGGCGGCCAGGGCAACATCAGCGTCACGGCCAACGTCGCGCCGCGCAAGATGCACGAACTGTGCGTGGCGGCACTGGCGGGCGACGTCAAACGCGCCATGCAGATCCAGTTCGAGCTGATGCCGTTGCACCGCAACCTGTTCGTCGAGCCCAACCCGATCCCGCTGAAGTGGGCCATGGCGCGGCTCGGCCTGTGCGGCGGCACGCTGCGCCTGCCGCTCACCGAACTCGGCGAAGCGAGCCGCCCCGCGGTCGAAGGCGCCCTGCGCGCCACCGGCCTGCTGAAGGGCTGAGCATCCTTTCCCCTGGCTGCAGCAAGGTTAAGCAACCTTTTGCCCGAACCGTGCTCTGAGATGGCGGGCACTGCGGCCCCTAGATTGACCGAACCATTCCAACAAGGAAGACGACGTTGAAGAACCTTTCGCGACTTGCACTGCTGGCCCTCGTTGCCAGCCTCGCCGCCTGCTCCGTCCTCGAGAGCGACAAGATCGACTACAAGAGTGCAGGCAAGGCCCCGACGCTCGAAGTCCCACCCGATCTCTCCCAACTCTCGCGCGACAACCGCTACGCCATCCCCGGCGGCGCCGTGACCGCCAATGCCTACCAGGCCGGCATCGCCAACGCCCCGGGCGTGCCCACCGCCGTGAGCAACCTCGGCGACGTGCGCATGGAGCGCTCGGGCACGCAGCGATGGATCGTCGTCAACCGTACGCCCGACCAGCTCTGGGACCCGGTGAAGGACTTCTGGCAGGAAAGCGGCTTCCTGCTGACCACCGACCAGCGCAACCTGGGCATCATGGAAACCGACTGGGCCGAGAACCGCGCCAAGCTGCCGCAGGACATCATCCGCGGCACGCTGGGCAAGCTGGTCGACTCGGTCTACTCGACCGGCGAACTCGACCGCTTCCGCACCCGCCTGGAACGCACGCCCAACGGCACCGAGATCTTCATCAGCCACCGCGGCATGCAGGAGGTCTACAACAACTCGCGCCAGGACCAGACCGTGTGGCAGCCCCGCCCCAGCGATCCTGAGCTCGAGACCGAATTCCTGCGCCGCCTGATGGTCAAGCTCGGCGTCTCGCAGGAGCAGTCGAAGATCCTGGCCGCCACCACCGCGACGACCAAGACCGCCACCGTCGCCAAGGTCGGCAACCAGCCGGTCGTGCAGATCAGCGAAGGCTTCGAGCGCGCATGGCGCCGCGTCGGGCTCGCGCTCGACCGCACCGGCTTCACCGTGGAAGACCGCGACCGCAGCGCCGGCCTGTACTACGTGCGCTACGTGACCCCCAACCCCGACAAGAAGGAGCCCGGCTTCTTCGGCAAGCTGTTCAGCAGCTCGCCCAAGGACGAAGCACCGATCAAGTTCCGCATCTCGGTCAAGGGACAGGGCGAAGCCACGACGGTGTCCGTGCTCGACGCAGCCGGCGCACCTGAAACCTCGGCCAACGCCGAGCGCATCGTCAAGGTCATCGCAGACGACCTGAAGTAACCCGCATGCTCCGCTTCCGAAGCCTCGGCAGCGGCAGCACGGGCAACGCCGCGCTGGTCGAAGCGACCAGCGCCGGCCGCACCTCCCGCCTCCTGATCGACTGCGGCTTCGGCCTCAAGCAGCTCGATCTGCGGCTGGCCCAGGCAGGCCTCGCCGCCAGCGACATCGATGCGGTCTTCGTCACGCACGAGCACGGCGACCACATCGGCTGCGCCCATTCGCTGTCGCGGCGCAACCGCATCCCCGTCTGGATGAGCGAAGGCACGTGGCTCGCCACCGGCGGGCGCGATTTCGAGGGCCTGCTGAACCTGGCGCGCGACGACGCCGAGTTCGAGGTCGGCGACATCTGCGTGCAGCCCTTCACCGTGCCCCACGATGCGCGCGAGCCGCTGCAGCTTCGCTGCACCGACGGCAACCGCACGCTGGGCGTATTGACGGATCTGGGCCACGCCACGGCCCACGTGCTGGCCCGCCTGAGCGGCGTGCATGCGCTGCTGCTGGAGTTCAACCACGACAGCGATCTGCTGGCCAATTCGGCCTATCCGCCATTTCTCAAGCATCGTGTCGGCGGCAACTACGGCCACCTGTCGAACACGGCCGCCGCAGAGATCGCACGCGCGGTGCTGCACGACGGCTTGCGCCACGTGGTGGCTGCGCACCTGAGCGAGCAGAACAACCGACCCGAGATCGTGCGCCGCCTGATGGCCGAGGCCCTCGGCGGCGACGAGGCCGAGATGCTCACCGCCACGGCATCGCAGGGCTCGCCCTGGCTCGACGTATGAGCCGCGCGATCCTCACGCTCTCCTAAGAAAAAAAGCCGCCTCGTGGCGGCTTTCATCATGGCGAGTGCCGAGGCCTGGCCTATTGCTTCGGCGCTTCGTTCTTCTTCGCTGCCTCGGTGGCTGCGTTCGCCGCGTCGAGCGCGGACGATGCGCCGGGCGCCGGCGTTGCCGCCCCCGATGCGGCCGGATCGGTGGCAGGTGCAGGTGCAGGCGCGGGTTCGGTCACGGGCGCAGGAGGCGGCGTCACGACAGCCGGCGCAGCATCCTCCTTCTTTCCGCAGGCGACGAGCGCGGCAGCGGCAATCAGCGAGGCAACCAGGACGGACGATGACTTCTTCATGGAATCTCCTTTGGCAATGAAGGTCTGGAACGAAAAAAATTCTAGA
Organism: Variovorax sp. 10L421; assembly: GCF_056395365.1. Classification (NCBI taxonomy): domain Bacteria; kingdom Pseudomonadati; phylum Pseudomonadota; class Betaproteobacteria; order Burkholderiales; family Comamonadaceae; genus Variovorax; species Variovorax sp. 10L421. Next base: position 133,427 of record NZ_JBFTJJ010000011.1, on the reverse strand, counting down.
CCTGCCCACCTGTCCGAATATGTCTCGCGGCCGCATTCGCGGCATTGGCTTACAAGCCCAATGTCGATGCCGGAAACGCCGGCCGCGCGATGCGCCAGCATTCGTCGATCGATTCGCGCAAGGCGCGGCGGGCGGGCGCATCGGTGCCGCTCACGCCGCGGCTGCGCTCGGGGTCGATGCGATGCACGAACCAGGTGGGCGTCCAGATGGCGCTGGGCACTTCGGAGCCCGCGGCCTTGCCGGTCGCGCGGCATTCGATGATGTGGTCCCACATGCGGCGCCACGGCACGAAGCGCGCGTGGCCGCGTTCGAGTACATCGAAGCGCTGGGCGAGCAGCACGAAGCGGCGGCCGCTTGCCGACCAGGCCTGCAACGCCTCGATGCTCGCGCGCTCACCCAATGGCCAGTCGGCAAAGTCGGGGTCGCTGAAGACGATCTCCTTCCAGCCCTCCCGCGCGGCGGCCGACAGTGCGGCACGCAGGATCGCATCGAAGGCTTCGCGGCCATCGAAGCGGCCTTCGCTCAGCGGCGCTCCGGTGTGATCATTCGGCATGAAGCCAACCTGCCTCGCACCATTCGACAAGCAGCGCGAGAGCGCCTTCGCTGGCACGGGCCAGCTCGCGGGAATCCAGCGCGCGCCGGTCGGCAAGGCGGCGCATCAGCGTGGCGTCGGACCCTCCCGCGCGAAAGCTCTCGCCGTTGATGTAGATGTGCCGCGTGTCGTAGAGCATGCGCGTGCGGCGGTCGAGTGCCACGCGCTGCATTGCATCGGGTGCATCGCCGCCTTCGCCGAACCAGACATTGGCCTTGGGCTCGGTGAGCGACTCGCCCAGTGCGCGGTCGACGGCATCGGCATCGCGCAGTGCGGCCTCGATGGCCTTGCGGGCGAAGCCCTGCAATGCGGCGGGCATCTGCGCGGGTGCATCGACTGCCGGCTGCATCGGGTCACGGTAGCGCGCCAGCTCGGCAGGCCCCGCATCTTCCAGGTCTTCGGCGTACGCCTGCGCCATGCGCGCCAGCAGGTCGGCGCCGAGTTCGCCCAATGCGGACGAACGCAGGCCGATGGAACAGGTCATGCAGTCGTCACCCACGGCCACGCCGTCGTGGGCATAGCGCGGCGGCAGGTACAGCATGTCGCCGGGTTCGAGCACGAAGGTCTGCTCGGGTTCGAAGTTCTCGAGGATCTTGAGCGGCACGCCCGGCTGCAGGCGCAGGTCGCTCTGCTTGCCGATGGACCAGCGGCGACGCCCCTGCGCCTGCAGCAGAAACACGTCGTAGCTGTCGAAATGCGCGCCGACCCCGCCGGTATCGCTGGCATAGCTGATCATCAGGTCGTCGAGGCGAGCGTCGGGCAGAAAGCGAAACTGCTGCAACAGTTCGTGTACGCCTTCGTGATGCAGGTCGACGCCCTGCACCAGCAGCGTCCAGGCTGGTTGCTTCAACGGCGGCAAGGCACGCCGGGCCAGCGGCCCATGCTTGAGCGACCAGCCGGCCTTGCCATGCCGGATGAGCCGCGATTCGACCTCCTCGCGTTCGGCCAGCGCGAACAACGCAGCACGTTCGATCGGTGGCACCATCGCGGGTATCGCCTGTCGGACGAGCAAGGGTTTTTTCTGCCAGTGCCGCCGCATGAACTGCGCGGCACTCAGGCCGCCGAGCAATGGCAGGGGTTGATTGATCTCCATGGGAGAATTCTGCAATGGAAATCTCTGAACAATGCGTGGTCGGCCTGACCTGGACCATGAAAGACACGCTCGGCGACGTGCTGGACGTGCTCGACGAGCCGGTGGAATTCATGGTCGGCGGCGACGACCTCTTCGACGTGATCGAAGCGGCCCTGCAAGGCCATGAGCCCGGCGCCCGGGTGCAGCTGCAGATCGAACCCGAACAGGGCTTCGGCGACTTCAACGACCAGTTGCTCTTTCTGGAACCGCGCTCGCTTTTTCCCGAAGGCACGGAAGAAGGCATGACCTTCGACGGCTCCGCCCTTCCCAAGGGCGTGAACAGCGACATTCCGAAAGACACGATCTACACCGTGGCCGAGATCTATCCGGAGCACCTGGTGCTGGACGGCAACCATCCGCTGGCAGGCATCGCGATCCGGCTCGACATCACGGTGCGCTCCGTGCGCGAGGCCACCGAAGAGGAAGTCGGCCGCGGCTCGGCGGGCACGGGCTTCTTCAAGGTCGCGCCGATGGCGCCGGGCAACCATACGCTGCATTGAGGCTCCGTCAGCCAAAAAAAAGCCGAGCATGCTCGGCTTTTTTGCGTACGGAAGATCGTCGACGGCTACATGCGCGAGATCTGGCCGTTGTCGATGCGCACACGGTCGCCGATGCGCAGGTCGCCCGGGCTTTGCACATCGAAGGCGCGGTAACCGCCGTTGTCGGTCTGCACCGACACGCGATAGGTTTCATAGGCACGTGGCCCGTTCTGCTGAGCCTCGATGGTGTTGCCCAGCAGGGCGCCGCCCACGATGCCCAGCGCGGTGGCCGCTGCACGTCCATTGCCGCGCCCGAACTGGTTGCCCACCACACCACCGATGACCCCGCCGGCGACAGCGCCGCCGCCGGTGGTGCCGGTGCCGGCTGTTTCGCTGCGCAGCACCTCGATGTTGGCCACGTGGCCGTACTCGACGTAGGAAGCTTCGCGGTACTGGATGGCCTGCGGGGGCGCCTGGTACGGATAGCGCGAGGTCTGGTAGACGGGCGCAGGTGCCACGCATGCCGTGAGCGTGGCCACGGCCAGCACGGAAGCGGTGACGGAAACAAAGCGCATTGAGATCTTCATGTTGGAGGCTCCTCGGATAGAACAGTGCACGAATGATGAATGCATGCACCCTGCGTGTGCCTGACTAACGCCGCAGCGTCCGCCGCGATGACGCCAGAACACACACTGAAACCTTCGAGGCCGCCCGGCCTTCGCCAGTTCCAGTCTTTACCGCCCCGAAACTCAGCTTCCCTTCAGCATTTGCTCAATGTTTGCCCGTGGAGCCGTAGCCGCCCTCGCCGCGTTGCGAAGGTGCAAAGTCTGTGACCACCCGAAATTGCGCCTGTACCACGGGGACGATCACCAATTGGGCGAGCCGCTCCATCGGCTGCAGCACGAAGGGTGTGTCGCTGCGGTTCCAGGCGCTGATCTTCAGTTCGCCCTGGTAGTCGCTGTCGATCAGGCCGACGAGGTTGCCGAGCACGATGCCGTGCTTGTGGCCCAGCCCCGAGCGCGGAAGGATCAGCGCCGCATAGGCCGGGTCGGCCAGGTGGATCGCGATGCCCGTGCCCACCAGCTGCCAGCCGTTGGGCTCCAGCGTGATCGGGGCATCGAGGCAGGCCCGCAGGTCGAGGCCGGCGCTTCCAGGGGTGGCATATGCGGGCAATTGATCCACCATGCGCGGATCGAGGATACGGACGTCGACTTTCACTTTTGCTTGCTGCCTTGCTTCTGTTGCTGTTCTCTTTGCTTGCGGGCCGCCTCTTCCAGCACCTGCTGCCATTTGGCGACGCCGGGGGTGAGCTTCACGCCCTTCAATTTCTTGCCGAACCAGATGGCCACGCCCGCCAGCAGGAGCAGCACGCCGAAAGGCACGCCGGCGGCCCACAGCACGAGGAACACCAGCGCGCCGACGGCGCCCAGCACCTTGAGGGTCAGGGGGTCGAAGGAGCCAGGCTCCTTCTTCGGCACTTCGCCATTCGGCAGTTCTGCGCTGCGCTGCATGGCCGCGCTCACCGGCCCCTGCTGGCCGGGTGACGGGCCCATGCCGACGTCGAGCCCGGGCTCGCCCTCTTTCGCCGCCCGCTTCGGCAGCGCGGCCTGCGCCGACAGCCGCTCGACATAACGGGCGAAGTCGCCGTTCGGCGGCGTGTTCCACTGGGGATGGGGATTCATCAGGCCCTCCAGTCGGGAAGTCGGGCGGCAATCTCGGCCATGAGTTCTCGCGCCAGCGTGAGCTTGGGCGCGCGCGGGAGCTCGCGCACGCCCTTGGCATCCACCAGCAGCAGCGCGTTGTCGTCCTGCCCGAAGGTCAGCGGGCCGATGTTGCCCACCAGCAGCGGAATGCCCTTGCGCTCGCGCTTGGCCTTGGCGTGCTCGGCGAGGTTCTCGCTCTCCGCCGCGAAGCCCACGCAGAAGAGCTTTCGGGCCTGTGCCCGCTCGCTCTTGGCAACGCTCAGGAGGATGTCGGCGTTCTCGACGAACTCGAGCACCGGCGTCTTGCCGCTGCCGTCCTTCTTGATCTTCTGATCGCTCTGCGTGGCCGGACGCCAGTCGGCCACGGCGGCAGTCGCTACAAAAATGCTAGCAGATTGCGCGGCATGGGTGGTCACTTCGAGCATGTCCTGCGCCGACAGCACGTCGACGCGCGTCACGCCGCGCGGGGTCGGCAGATGCACCGGGCCGGCCACCAGGGTGACCTCGGCCCCCGCCTCGCGGGCCGCGCGGGCGATGGCAAAGCCCATCTTGCCGGACGAATGGTTGGTGATGCCGCGGATCGGGTCGAGCGCCTCGAAGGTCGGGCCGGCCGTGACCAGCACTTTCTGCCCCGCCAGCAGCTTGGGCTGGAAGAAGGCCGTGATGTCCTCCAGCAGTTGCGCAGGTTCGAGCATGCGCCCATCGCCCGTTTCGCCGCAGGCCTGCCAGCCGCTGCCCACGCCCAGCACGGTTGCGCCGTCGGCCGCCACCTGCATCAGGTTGCGCTGGGTGGCGGGGTGGGCCCACATCTCGCGGTTCATGGCCGGCGCGATCAGCAGCGCAACGCGGTCCATCGGGCGGGCCAGGCACATCAGGCTCAGCAGGTCGTCGGCGCGGCCCTGCACCAGGCGAGCGATAAAGTCGGCGCTGCATGGCGCCAGCACGATCGCATCGGCCTCGCGACTGAGGTTGATGTGCGGCATGTTGTTGGGCTCGCGCGTGTCCCACTGCGAGGTGTAGACGGTGCGGCCCGAGAGCGCCTGCATGGTCACCGGGGTGATGAACTCCTCGGCCGCCTCGGTCATCACGACCTGGACAGTAGCCCCGGCCTTCACGAACAGCCGGCACAGCTCGGCCGACTTGTAGCAGGCGATGCCTCCGGTGAGGCCAAGGACGATGTGTTTGCCGGCGAGATCTTGCATGGGCCGTATTGTTGCTCATAGGCCATCGAACAAACGGCAACAAGCCCTTGGCGGGGGGTGTCGCAAAGGGCACATCTATAATCGCAATTTCCCACTGCCCGGATTCACGCATCCGGAACTGGCATGACCAAATTTGTCTTCGTCACCGGTGGTGTCGTATCTTCCCTTGGCAAGGGAATCGCCTCCGCCTCGCTCGCCGCGATCCTCGAATCGCGCGGCCTCCAAGTCACCCTCATCAAGCTCGATCCGTACATCAATGTCGACCCCGGCACGATGTCGCCCTTCCAGCATGGGGAAGTGTTCGTCACCGATGACGGCGCCGAGACCGACCTCGACCTCGGCCACTACGAGCGCTTCATCAACACGCGGATGCGCAAGGCCAACAACTTCACGACCGGCCAGATCTACAAGACCGTGCTCGAGAAGGAACGCCGCGGCGACTACCTCGGCAAGACGGTGCAGGTGATCCCGCACATCACCAACGAGATCCAGGAATACATCAAGCGCGGCGCCGGCATCGGCACGGCGCACGAGGTGGACGTGGCCATCGTCGAGATCGGCGGCACCGTGGGCGACATCGAGTCGCTGCCCTTCCTCGAAGCGGTGCGCCAGATGAGTCTGCGCAACGGTCCGAACAACTCGGCCTTCGTGCACCTGAGCTACGTGCCCTGGATCGCCGCCGCCGGCGAACTCAAGACCAAGCCGACGCAGCACACCGCCAAGGAACTGCGCGCCATCGGCATCCAGGCCGACGTGCTGCTGTGCCGCGCCGACCGCCCGATTCCCGACGACGAGCGCGCCAAGATCTCGCTGTTCTCGAACGTGCCCGAATGGGGCGTGATCTCCATGTGGGATGTGGACACCATCTACAAGGTGCCCCGCATGCTGCACGAACAGGGCCTGGACGGCCTGATCTGCGACAAGCTGCGCATCAACACGCCGCCCGCCAAGCTGCAGCGCTGGGACGACCTGGTCTACGAGGTCGAGCATCCGCAAAAGGAAGTGTCGATCGCCATGGTCGGCAAGTACGTCGACCTGTCGGACAGCTATAAGTCGCTCAACGAGGCCCTGCGCCACGCCGGCATGAAGAACCATGCGCGCGTGAAGATCGACTACATCGACTCCGAGACCATCTCGGCACAAGACGTGTCGCGCCTGGCCAAGTACGACGCCATCCTGGTGCCCGGCGGCTTCGGCCAGCGCGGCGTCGAGGGCAAGATCTCGGCGGCCCGCTTCGCCCGTGAAGGCAAGGTACCCTACCTCGGCATCTGCCTGGGAATGCAGGTTGCAACCATCGAGTACGCCCGCCACGTGGCCGGCCTCAAGAACGCCAACAGCACCGAGTTCGACCCCGAGACGCCCACCCCCGTGATCGCGCTGATCACCGAGTGGAAGGACCGCGACGGCACGGTGAAGACGCGCGACGAGAAGTCCGACCTCGGCGGCACCATGCGCCTGGGCGCGCAGAGCTCCGACGTCACGCCCGGCACGCTGGCCCACAGCATCTACGGCGACGTGGTCACCGAGCGTCACCGCCACCGCTACGAAGCCAACGTCAACTTCCTCGACGAACTGCGCAACGCCGGCCTGGTGATCTCCGCGCTCACGCAGCGCGAGCATCTGACCGAAATCGTCGAGCTGCCGCAGGACGTGCACCCGTGGTTCATGGGCGTGCAGTTCCACCCCGAGTTCAAGTCGACGCCATGGGGCGGCCACCCGCTGTTCAACGCCTTCATCAAGGCGGCGCTCGACCACAAGGAAAAGGGCGCGGGCAGCACCAACAAGACGTTGAAGGCTGTCGCATGAGCAGCGGCTACGTCATCGCCCACGTCGAGGTCACGAACCCGACGCAGTACGAGGAATACAAGAAGTGGTCCAGCGCCGCGATGCAGGCGCATGGCGCCGAAGTGTGCGTGCGCGGCGGCCAGGTGCAGCCGCTCGAGGGCGACTGGAAGCCCACGCGCGTGGTGATCCTCAAGTTCCCCAGCTTCGAGAAGGCCAAGGCCTTCTACGAGACGCCCGAGTACCTCAAGGCACGCGAGGCGCGTGCCGGCGCCGCGATCATGAACATGATCGCCGTCGAGGGCCTCTGATCCCCATTTATTCATCCGCCAAAGAGACCAGAAAGAGAAAGACAGAAGATGAGTGCAATCGTTGACATCGTCGGCCGCGAAATTCTCGACAGCCGAGGCAACCCCACCGTCGAGTGCGACGTGCTGCTCGAATCGGGCACCATGGGCCGCGCGGCCGTGCCCTCGGGCGCATCGACCGGTTCGCGCGAGGCCATCGAGCTGCGCGACGGCGACAAGAGCCGCTACCTCGGCAAGGGCGTGCTCAAGGCCGTGGAGAACATCAACACCGAGATCTCGGAAGCCGTGCTGGGCCTCGACGCCAGCGAACAGGCCTTCCTCGATCGCACGATGATCGACCTCGACGGCACCGACAACAAGGCCCGACTGGGCGCCAACGCCACGCTCGCCGTGTCGATGGCCGTGGCACGCGCCGCGGCCGAGGAATCGGGCCTGCCGCTGTACCGCTACTTCGGCGGCATGGGCGGCATGCAGTTGCCGGTGCCGATGATGAACGTCATCAACGGCGGCGCGCACGCCAACAACAGCCTGGACCTGCAGGAGTTCATGATCATCCCCGTGGGCGCCAGGAGCTTCCGCGAGGCCGTGCGCTACGGCGCCGAAGTGTTCCATGCCCTGAAAAAGATCCTGGGCGATCGCGGCATCAGCACGGCGGTCGGCGACGAAGGCGGCTTCGCCCCCAGCGTCGAGAGCCATGAAGCAGCCATCCAGCTGATCCTGGAAGCCATCGACAAGGCCGGCTACACCGCCGGCGAACAGATCGCCCTGGGCCTCGATTGCGCGGCCAGCGAGTTCTACAAGGACGGCAAGTACGTGCTGTCGGGCGAGAACCTCTCGCTCACGGCCGAAAGCTGGACCGACATGCTCGCGAACTGGGTCGACAAGTACCCGATCATCAGCATCGAGGACGGCATGCACGAAGGCGACTGGGACGGCTGGAAGCACCTGACCGAACGCCTGGGCAAGCGCGTGCAGCTGGTGGGCGACGACCTGTTCGTCACCAACACCAAGATCCTGCAAGAGGGCATCGAGAAGGGCATCGCCAACTCGATCCTCATCAAGATCAACCAGATCGGCACGCTAACCGAAACCTTCGCCGCCATCGAGATGGCCAAGCGCGCGGGCTATACCGCCGTCATTTCGCACCGATCGGGCGAAACCGAGGACAGCACCATCGCCGACATCGCCGTGGGCACCAACGCCGGCCAGATCAAGACCGGTTCGCTCTCGCGTTCGGACCGCATCGCCAAGTACAACCAGCTGCTGCGCATCGAAGAAGATCTCGGCGACATCGCCGTGTACCCCGGCCGCGGCGCGTTTTACAACCTGAAGTAACGCCCGGACGCCACGCGGCATGCGCGCCCGCCTCGTTCCTCCGATCGTCCTGTTGCTCCTGCTGGCCATCCTGCAGTGGCAGCTCTGGAATGGGCGCGGCAGCGTGCGCGACGTGGCCCAGCTGCGCACCAAGCTGGCCGACCAGAAAGAAGCCAACGCCAAGGCCACGCTGACCAACGAGCGCCTGACCTCCGAGGTCAACGACCTCAAGAACGGCCTCGAGATGGTCGAGGAGCGCGCGCGCGCGGAGCTCGGCATGGTCAAGCCGAACGAAGTGTTCGTACAGATCGCTCACTAGGATGACCCTCAGTCTTCGCGCACTTCGTGTCGCTTCGCCAACCCCCTTCCAGGGGGCGACACCAGCGGCCCGGCAAAGCCGGTTCCGCGGTGTCCCACGCACAGACTGCGACGGTGCCCTCCGGGGGAGAACCTGATCCTCGAGCTTCTCTCGGCCCCTGCATTTCTGCTGTGGGGCTCTCCTGTCAGCTGGCTCGAACTCGTGGCCTCGCTCCTGGCGCTCGTCATGGTCGGCTGCAACATGCGCGAGATTCACTGGGGATGGCCGCTGGCCATCATCAGTTCGCTGCTCTACGTCGTGGTGTTCGCCAAGGCGCGCATCTACGGCGATGCCTCGCTCCAGGTCTTCTTCGCTTTCGTCGCCCTATGGGGCTGGTCGCAATGGCTGCGCGGCCACCGGGCCGACGGCAGCGCCTTGCATGTCGCCCGGCTCTCGCCGCGCGGCATCGCTTTCACTCTAGCCGCCTGCGCACTGGCATGGCCGGCCGTCGCCCTCTTCCTGCGCCGTTTCACCGACACCGACGTGCCCTGGTGGGACGGCTTCGCCACCGGCCTGAGCCTGGTCGGGCAGTTCCTGCTCGGGCGCAAGTTCATCGAGAACTGGCTGATCTGGCTGGCCGTGAACGTCGTGAGCGTGGGCCTGTTCATCCACAAAGGGTTGTGGCTCACCGTGGGCCTGTATGCGGTGTTCGCCGTGCTCAGCGTGGCCGGCTACGTCGCGTGGCGGCAGCGCATGCCGGCCGAGGCGGTACGCGCATGACGCCCACGTTGCCGACCGGCTGTGTCATCGCACTCGTGGGCGCCGAGAGCACCGGCAAGACCGAGCTGGCCCGCGCCATCGCGCAGCGCCTGAAGGACCGCGGCACGCCGACGATGCTGGTGAGCGAGTACCTGCGCGAATGGTGCGAACGCGAAGCCCGCACGCCGCGCCCCGACGAGCAAAGGGCCATCGCCGAAGAGCAGACCCGCCGCATCAAGGCCGCAGCCGCCTCCGGCGTAGTGGTGGCCGACACCACGGCGCTCATGACGGCGGTCTACAGCGAGCAGCTGTTCGCCGACACCACGCTCTACGACAGCGCGCTGGCCGCGCAGCGGCGCTATGCCATCACGCTGCTCACTGCGCTCGACCTGCCCTGGATGGCCGACGACATGCGCGACGGCCCGCATGCGCGCCAGCCCACCGACACACTGGTGCGCGCCGCGCTCGCGGGCGCGAAGCTCTCGTACGCCGTGGTGCATGGCACGGGCGGCGAGCGGCTCGCCAATGCCTGGAACGCCATCAATTCCATCGCCGGCAGCGAGGGCCGGCCCCGCACGCGCACCCAGTCCGACGCGAAGCCCGCCTCGTGGTCATGGCCTTGCGAGAAGTGTTCCGACCCGGAATGCGAACATAAGCTTTTCAGCGACCTGATCGTGCGCCGCGAGTAGCGCGCCCCATCCCATCACCGGAGACCCGATGCCTCTTCGTTCCGTCGCGCGTGTCGCCCTGATCTGCAGCGCCTTCGCCGCGCAGCTGCCGGCCACCGCAGCCCCTGTCGCCGCCACCGTCGAGAACGGCACCACGACCACCGCCTGCGCAGAGGAAGACAACGTGTCGCTGACCTTGCGCGGCGACGGGATCCGCCGCCTGCGCATCGAGGCACTGCAGCCCGACTACCTCGACAAGGTCGGCAACGACGTCACCAAGCCCGACTTCTCGGGCTGCAACTTCGACGGCGGGGCCCACCCGACCGACCCGGCGCACCACTTCCGCAAACGCACCGTCGTGCTGATGGACAACGCGCAGTGGCGCATCGTCGGCATGACACTGCCCACCTTCTGGCGGCCGCAGCGCGTGCCCGTGCAGATCGGCAAGCGCAAGGACGGCGGCTTTCACTTGCTGCAGGTGTTCAAGAAGGAGAACGGCAAGGCGCTCGAAACGATCGTTCTCTACCCGTCCGATGGCTACTGGCGCATCAAGCCGCTGCCCGAGGCTCGCTTCGGCGACGGGGCGTATGGCTCGTCGTTCCTGCTCGGCCCGGTCGAGGCGGCGGCGCGGCCGGTGGTGAACATCGCGTCGATCCGCATCGTGCCCCGGCCGCTGGCCATCCAGGTGCGCTTCACCGACGGCGGCAGCGCCGTGGTGCGCGTGGACGAAATCAGCCGCGCACGCACCGCGCTCGACGTGACGCTCTCGAAGCCCACCGCGAGCGCTCAGCCCTTCGCGGTGCTGCGCTCGATGTACGTCGCGCCCGACAACGCCGACGTGAGCGAGGTGCGCTGGCAGTCAGCGCCGCAGGCCGCCGCGCAGGTGCTGCCGTTGCCCGATGTGAAGAGCCTTCGGGTCACGCAGGTGCGCTTCGGCCGCAGCCTGCCGTCGAAGCACAACACGAGCGCGCCGGACATCGCGTTCGGCGGATTCGACGACTCGGCGCGATAAAAAAGGAGGCGCAAGGCGCGCCCGAGTCTTACTGGACGACCGGGCTGCCCGGGATCTGGTCGCCGAGCGGCGTGAACAGCTGTGCCGCATCGACCGCGTCGAAGCGGTACTGCTTGCCGCAGAAGTCGCAGCCCACCTCGATGTCGCCGCGCTCCGCGAGGATGCTTTCGGCCTCCTCCGCGCCCAGCCCGCGAATCATCTGCGCCACGCGCTCGCGCCCGCAGGTGCACGCGAAATGCGGGCCTTGCAGGCCGGCCTGCGGCTCGAAGCGCAGCAGCTTTTCTTCCCAGAACAGGCGGCGCAGGATGGTCTCGACGTCGAGCGTGAGCAGTTCGTCGCGCGTCAGGCTCGAGGCGAGGATCGAGATTCGGTTGTAGTCCTCGTTGCGGCCGATCTGATCTTCGTTGGCCTGGTCGTGGTCTTTGTCCGAGGTGCCGGAAGTGCCTTCGAGGTTGCCCTCACCCTTCACCGGCAGGCGCTGGATCAGCAGGCCGGCCGCGACCTTGTCGTCGGCCGCGAGCACCAGCGTGGTGTCGAGCTGCTCGCTCTGCAGCATGTAGTGCTGCAGCACGTCGCTGAGCTTGCCCAGCTTCTCGCCGCCGTCGCCGAAAAGCGGCACCACGCCCTGGTACGGCGTGGCGCCCGGCAGCTTGTCCTTGGGGTCGAGCGTGATGGCGCAGCGGCCCTTGTTGTTCACGTTGACCATGTCGGGCAGGTGCGCATCGGCCGGGAGCTCGCCGATCACCTTGGCGGTGGCGCGCAGGCTCAGGTCGGGCTTGGCCTCGGCCACTGCGACCTTCACGGGACCGTCGCCGAAGATCTGCAGGATCAGCGCGCCGTTGAACTTGATGTTGGACTGCATCAGCGTGGCCGCGGCCGTCATTTCGCCCAGCAGCTCGGCCACGGGCGGCGGATAGGCCCCGGTGGCGGTGTTGGAGGCGCGCCGCGCCAGGATCTCCTGCCACGCATCTGTCAGGCGCACGATCATGCCGCGCACCGGCAGGCCATCGAACAGGAATTTGTGCAGCTCGCTCAAAACGGATCTTCTTTCTGCTGGGCCTGTGGATCAGGCGATTTTCTTCAGGCCCTTCGCATAGCGAACGGCGTTTTTCACATAGTGCTCGGCACCGTGGCGCAAGCGGGCGGCGTCTTCGTCGCTGATCGTGCGCATGACCTTGGCGGGCGAACCGAAGATCAGCGAGTTGTCGGGAAACTCCTTGCCCTCGGTCACGACGCTGCCGGCGCCAACGATCGAGTTGCGGCCGATCTTCGCGTTATTCAAGACCACCGCCTGGATCCCGATCAGCGAGTTGTCGCCGATGGTGCAGCCGTGCAGCATGACCTGGTGGCCGATGGTGACGTTCTCGCCGATGGTCAGCGGGCTGCCGGGATCGGAATGCAGCGTCGACATGTCCTGCACGTTGCTGTTGCGTCCGATGGTCATGGTCTCGTTGTCGCCGCGCAGCACGGCGCCGAACCAGATGCTGGCGTTGTCGCCCAGCCGCACGTCGCCGATGACCTCCGCACTGTCGGCAACCCACGCGCCGGTACCGAGTTGCGGCGCAACGCCGTCGAGTTCATAGAGGGCCATCGTGGAGTCTCCGGGGCAAAAACTAGAATTGTAGGGATGCACCCCCGATTGAGCGCGCTGGCGGCGCTGCGACTGACCGATCCTGAACAAAAGGTGGCTGCAACACGCGCTACCGTTGCGCTGGCCGCTACCGATTCCATAGCAACTGCGCCGATCCGCACCGAGGGCGACGATCTCGGCGTGCCGGGCCGCCCCGAACGGCCGCTGCGCGTGGCCGCCACCGCCGTGCAGAAACGCTCGCCCTTCACGCCCGAGGGCCGGGCCGCGCTGATCCATTCGATCTGCCACATCGAGTTCAACGCGATCAACCTCGCGCTCGACGCGGTATGGCGCTACGACGGAATGCCCGAGGCCTACTACCGCGACTGGCTGCGCGTGGCCGACGAAGAAGCATTGCACTTCACGCTGCTGCATGCGCACCTGCAGGACATGGGGTATCGCTACGGCGACTTCCCCGGCCACGACGGGCTCTGGAACATGTGCGAGAAAACGAAGGACGACGTGCTCGCCCGCATGGCGCTGGTGCCGCGCACGCTCGAAGCGCGCGGGCTCGATGCCACGCCGCTGATCCAGGCCAAGCTGAAGCGCGTGAACACACCCGATGCGCTGCGCGCGGTCGAGATCCTCGACGTCATCCTGCGCGACGAAGTGGGCCACGTGGCCATCGGCAACCACTGGTACCGCTGGCTGTGCGACGGCGCGGGCCTCGATGCCGAAGCGACCTACCCCGCGCTGGTGGCGCGCTACGACGCGCCGCGGCACAAGCCGCCTTTCAACCTCGAAGCGCGCAGGCGGGCGGGGTTCAGCGCTGAGGAATTGCGCCAGCTCTCGGCGACGGCGCACCCGGACAAGCGCTGAAGGCCCGTGGCCTATGCCGGCCGCGCGTGCACCACCAGCTTCGGCGTGAAGTACTGGAGCACCTCGCCGTGCTGGTTGCGCGTCTGGCAGCGCATCGTCACCATCGCCCGGCCGGGCTTGGAGCGCGAAGGCGTGATGTCGAGCACTTCGCTCACCACATGCAGCACGTCGCCGGGTCGCGTCGGCTTGGGCCATTGCAGTTCGCCGCCCGAACCGATGATGCCGTCCGCCAAGGGAATGCCACTGTCGACCAGCAGCTTCATCGTGAGCGCGGCCGTGTGCCAGCCGCTTGCCGCAAGGCCGCCGAAGAAGGTGCTCTTTGCGGCCTCTTCGTCGGTGTGGAAGGGCTGCGGGTCGAACTGCTGCGCGAAGGCCTTGATCTGTGCCACGTCGAGCAGGTGTTCGCCGCTCTGGAAACGGTCACCGACCTTCAGGTCTTCAAGGTACAGCTTGGCCATGGGGGTCTCCTCGTTGTGACGGACTTCCCATTCTCGGACGATCAGACGCGCTCGAGGATGGTCGCGATGCCCTGCCCTCCGCCGATGCATTGCGTGGCCAGCGCAAAGCGGCCCTTCTCGCGCACCAGCAGCGACGCCGCCTTGCCCGTGATGCGTGCGCCGGTCGCGCCGAGCGGATGGCCGATGGACAAGCCGCCGCCGTCGAGGTTGATCTTTGCGGGGTCGAGGCCCAGGTCGCGGATGCAGGCCAGCGCCTGCGACGAGAACGCCTCGTTGATCTCGATCACGTCGAGGTCGGCTGCGCTCAGGCCGGCGCGCGCCAGTGCCTTGAGGGTCGCGGGGATGGGGCCGATGCCCATGATGGCCGGATCGACGCCCACGGTCGCGAACGACCTGATGCGCGCCAGCGCCTGCAGGCCGTGCTTCGCGGCGAAGGCATCGCTGGTGACGAGCACCGCTGCAGCGCCATCGGTCAGCGGCGACGAGGTGCCGGCCGTCACCACGCCGTCTGGGCGGAACGCGGGCTTGAGGTTCGCCAGCGCCTCGGCCGAGGTGGTCGGCCGGATGCAGCCATCGGCATCGACGATGTCGCCGGAGACGAGGCGCACCGGCACGATCTCGCCCGCCAGCCGGCCTTGCGAGCGCGCTTCGGCCGCCTTGCGGTGCGATTCCACCGCGAAGGCTTCCTGGTCGGCACGGCTCACGCTCCAGCGCTGCGCCACGTTCTCGGCCGTCTCGCCCATCGAGATATAGGCATCGGTGCTCTCCTTCAACTCGGGGTTGGGCGAGAAGTTGAAGCCGCCCTGCGGCACCATCGTCATCGACTCCACGCCGACGCACAAAAAGGCCTCGCCCATGCCTGCCTCGATCTGCGCGGCAGCAATGTGCACGGCCTGCATCGACGAGCCGCAGAAGCGGTTCACCGTCATGCCGCCCACTTCGTGCGGCAGGCCGGCCAGCAGCCCGACGATGCGCGCGAGGTTGTTGCCCTGCGAGGCTTCAGGGTACGCGCAGCCGAGGATCAGGTCTTCGAGCAGCGCAGGGTCGAGGTCCGTGCGCTGCAGCAGGCCGCGCACCACGCCGGCAGCCAGCGTGTCGGGCCGCACCTCGGCGAGGGAGCCCTTCTTCGAGAAATGGAAAGGGGAACGGGCGTAGGCGGAAATGACGGCTTTCATGAAGGTTCTCCAGCAAATTGAAACTACCATCCAATCGGTAGGTATCGAGGTCAAAAAAATAGGCACGCCGTGGCGTGCCCGCGTTGGGCCGGGCGATCAGCCCGGCAATGAACTCCTGAGTTGCGCGATGGCTTCATCGAAGTCGTCCACGCGGCCCGTCATGCGCGCCGACAGCAGCGCGCCCTGACAGACGGAAAACACATAGGCGGCCAGCGAAGCGACCGAGGTGCCCTTCTTTCGCGCCGGCATCAGTGCGCCCAGCACCCCGGTGAGCCACGTCACCTGCGTATTGCGCAGTTCCTGAACGGCCTGGCGCAGTTCGTCGTTGATCACGCCCCATCCGGGCGCCAATGCTCCCGCTGGACACATGCCCGATCCCGCCTTCAGCGTGTTGCGGTACATGCGGAAATACGATTCGAGCGCGTCCTTGGGCTCGCGCGCCCGGCCCGCGTCCCAGTCCTTGAAGCTCTGCGTGGCCCCGCGGATCACCGCGATGCCCAGCGCCTCCTTGGTCGGAAAGTGGTGGTACAGGCTGGCCTTGCGAACGCCGACCGCGTCGGCCACATCCTGGAAGCTGAAGCCCAGGTAGGAACGCGTTTCGATGAAGCCGCGCGCCACCGCGAGGATCTGCTCGCGGGTGCTGCCGGCGACAAAGGCTGTGGCGGGGGTCATCTACCAACTATAAGGTAGGGAATTTCAAACCGCAATCAGCAGGGTCAATCCGCCTTGATGGCCGCGGCCTTGATGATGCGGCCGTTGCTTTCGAACTCGCTGGCGATCTCTTTCGCAAACGCAGCCGAAGTGCCGCCGGTCGGCACGTTGTCGGTGGCCGTGAGCCTGGCGCGCAGCTCGGCGCTGGCCAGGGCCTTGTTGATCTCGGCGTTGTACCTGGCAATCAGCGCGGGCGGGGTGGCCGCGGGTGCGAAGACGCCGAACAGCGAATTGATGTTCGCCGCGCTGTAGCCCAGTTCGCCCAGCGTGGGCACCTGGGGCAGGCTCTCGAGCCGCGCCGGCGCACCGACGGCCAGCGGACGCAGCTTGCCCGACTGGATGTGGGACGTGAGCGTCGGACTCGCATTGGTCGAGAGAATCTCGAACTGCCCGCCGATGGCGTCGTTCAGCTGCTGGCCGCCGCCCTTGTACGGCACGTGCGTGATGTCGACCCCCGCCGCCGAGCGCAACTGCTCCAGCACGATATGACCCAGCGAAGCCGGCCCCGACGTGGCCCAGCGCAGCGCGCCCGGCTGCACCTTCGCATCGGCGATGAGCGCGCGGAAATCCTTCGCCTTGCTGGCCGGCGTGGCGATCAGCAGCACCGGCGAATACATCACGCTCGCCACCGGCGCGATGTCCTTCAATGGATCGAAGGGCAGCTTGCCGAGGTGCGGGCTCAGCACCAGCGGGCTGATCGCCGAGAAGCCCAGCGTCGCGCCATCGGGCGCGGCCTTGGCGACGGCGTCCATGCCGATGGCGCCGCTCGCGCCGGCCCGGTTGTCGACGATCACCGTGACGCCCAGTTGCGCCGCGAGCCTGTCGCCGAGCGCACGCGCAACGACGTCGCTGACGCCGCCCGCGGGGTACGCCACGATGAGGCGCACCGTCTTGGGAATGGCCTGTGCGTGCGCACCCGAGGCAGCGCACAGTGCCGCGGCTGCGAGGAGCCGGGTTGCCGTGCGGTGCGAAGGCTTCGAGGAAGCGAGGAAATTCATGAGGATTCCTGTCGATCGTCTACGTGGGTTGCATCGGTCCAGCGGCGGCTTGCGCTCGCGAATGAGCCTGGACCCTTCCACCGCATTGTCGGCCCTGGCGAATCAGCGATGTTGAAGCAGGCGCGCCAGCGTCATCGCATTGCCGGGCCGCGGGCTTGTGTGGTGCGCTCAGCCGCGCGGATGATGCTGCGCGTGCAATTGCTTCAGCCGCTCGCGCGCCACGTGGGTGTAGATGGTGGTGGTCGAGATGTCGGCATGGCCCAGCAGCAACTGCACCGCGCGCAGGTCGACCCCGTGGTTCAGCAGGTGCGTGGCAAAGGCATGGCGCAGCGTGTGCGGCGACAGCGGCACGTGGATGCCCGCCGCGGTGGCGTGCTTCTTCACGATGATCCAGAACATCACGCGCGTCATGCCGGCGCCGCGTGCGGTCACGAACAGGTCGGACGTCTGTTGCCCGTCGAGGATGAGGGGGCGCGACTCCTCGAGATAGCGCTCGATCCAGCGCCGCGCCTCGCCGCCGAAGGGCACGAGCCGTTCCTTGTTGCCCTTGCCCAGCACACGCAGCACGCCGTCGTTGAGGCTCATGTCGATGGCCTTGAGCGCCACCAGTTCACTCACGCGCAGGCCGCTCGCGTACATCAGCTCGAGCATCGCGCGGTCACGCAGGCCGAGCGGCGATTCGACGTCGGGCGCGGCCAGCAGGTCGTCGACCTGTTTTTCCGACAGCGTCTTGATGGCGCGCGGCATCTGCCGCGCTGGCGCAAGCCGGATGCTCGGGTCCGCCACGACACGGCGCTCGCGCAGCGCCCAACGGTAGTAACGCTTGAACACCGTGAGCCGGCGATTGGCCGAAGTGGCCTTGCCCTTGGTCGACAGGCGTGCACCCATGTAGGCTTGCAGGTCGGTCTCTTTCGCGGCATCGAGCCCGGCACCGTTGCGCTGCGCATCGAGCCACTGCGCGAACAGCGCGAGGTCGCGGCGGTAGGCGGCCAGCGTGTTCTTCGACAGGCCGTCTTCCAGCCAGAGCGCGTCGATGAAGTCGTCGATATCGGATGTCTGCGTCTGTATCTGCGGAGAGGCCTCGGTCATGCCGTGCAAGATAACAAAAGAAAAAGCCGCCCGGCATGCGGGCGGCTTCGGGGTGCGGGAAAAAAATCTTCAGTCGAGCTTCAGGTTCTGCTTCTTCACGACCTGCTTGTAGACCTCGTACTCGGCCTTGATCTGCGCGGCGAACTGCTCCGGCGTGTTGGCGACAATCAGCGAGCCCGTGTCCTCGATGCGCTTGCGCACGGCCGGGTCTTCCACCGCCTTCTTCACGCCGGCGCTGATCTTGTCGACCACTTCCTTCGGCAGGCCCTTCGGGCCGAGGATGCCGTAGTAGGCCATGCGATTCACCGGCTCCAGGCCCACTTCCTTGAAGGTCGGCACGTTCGGCAGCGCGGCCAGGCGCTGCGGCGCCGACACCACGATCGGGATCAGCCGGCCGCTGGTGATGAAGGGCATGGCCGAGGGGATGTTATCGAACATGATCGGCACCTGGCCGGCCACCACGTCGTTCAGCGCCGGACCCGCGCCGCGGTACGGGATGTGCGTGATGAAGGTGTTGGTCAGGCTCTTGTACAGCTCCATCAGCAGGTGGCCGATACCGCCCGTGCCCGACGAGGCGTACGAATACTTGCCGGGATTCTTCTTGATCTCGGCCACGAACTCGGCGTAGTTCTTGGCGGGGAAGCTCGGGTTGACCGCGATGATGTTCGGCGTGGCCGCGATGTTGATGATCGGCGTGAAGTCGTTGATCGGGTCGTACGGCACCTTGGGGTTGATGGCCGGGTTGGCCGCCGTGCTCGACACCGTGGCAACGCCGAGCTTGTAGCCGTCGGGCGTCGCGCGCGCCGTTTCGGCCGCGCCGACGATGCCGCCGCCACCGGCGCGGTTGATCACCACCACCGGCTGGCCGAGCACCTTGCCCAGCGGGTCGGAGATCACGCGCGCCACGATGTCCGTCGTGCCGCCCGGTGCGAACGGAACGCTCAGCTCGACAGGCTTGTTCGGATAGCCCTGTGCAAAGCTCTGGCCCGCCACCGCGACCAGTGCCGCAGCTCCCACCAGCGTGCTCCATTGACGACGTTGCATCGAAAACTCCTTGATCTGATTGATGTCGAAAAACGAAGCCCGGATGCTAGCGGCTCAGGGGCAGTCCTCGTGCTGTGGATTACCCATGGTCAAGCGGGTTTATCCTCGAAGCGGTGAATTACGCTCAGCTGCTTTTCCCCGACTTCTCCCTCATCGCCATCGGTTGGCTCCTGTGCCGCTACACCGCCCTCGACCGCCGCGTGTGGGACCAGGTCGAGAGCCTGGTTTACTACTTTCTTTTTCCCGTGCTGCTGTTCCACTCGATCGTGCGCAGTCCGCTGGATTTTGGTGCCACGTCGAGCCTGCTCACGGCGGGCGTCGGCGTCGGTGTCTGCGGCATCGCGTTGGCCTACGCCCTGCCCTTCGTTCCGGGCCTGCGCACGCACATCGACCGGCGCGACCACGCGGCCAGCGCACAGATCGCCTTCCGCTTCAACTCGTTCATCTGCCTTGCGCTGGCGGAGCGGCTGGCGGGGTCTGAAGGCCTGCTGCTGATCGCGGTGCTCATCGGCGTTTGCGTGCCCATCTTCAACATCGCCGCCGTGTGGCCGATGACACGGCATGCGCAGACCGGATTCGTGCGGCAGCTCGTGCGCAACCCGCTGATCGTCGCAACGGTGGCCGGCCTGCTCGCGAATGTGCTGGGCCTTGCCGTGCCGACATGGGCGACGCCGACGCTGACGCGCATCGGGGCTGCATCGCTGGCATTGGGACTGCTGGCCGCAGGGGCGGGAATGAAGTTCTCCACGCTGGGGGCAGGCAAGGTGCTGGCCACTTCGGTGCTGGCGATACGGCATCTGCTGCTGCCGCTGGTCGCATGGGGGCTGGCGCTGGCATTGCGGCTGGATGCGACCCAGGCTTCGGTGCTGATGGCTTTTTCGGCTGTACCTACGGCTTCGAGTGCTTATGTGCTGGCTGCGCGCATGGGCTACAACGGGCCCTATGTGGCGGGGCTGGTGACGCTGTCCACCTTGCTGGGTGTCGTGAGCCTGCCGTTTGCCCTGGCGCTGCCCCGGTGAGTACCTTCCCCGAGCACAGGCTTATCCCCGCTGCAACAGGGCGGGCACGGACGAAGCCAGCATGGCCACTCCCGAAGCTGTCAGCAACCCGAGCACCAGCTTGCGGAACGCCACCTCGCTGATCCCGATATACAGCCGCGCACCGAGCAGGACCGGCACCGCGACGGCCAACGCGACCAGGCCCAGCAGCGGCACCACGGAGCGCTCGATGCTCCCGCTGAACACATGCACGGCAAACGCCACCATCAGCATCGACAGATTGAAGTTCTGGATCACTGCGCGCTGCGTGTCGCGCTGAAAGCCGCGCAGCGTGCACCAGAGCGTGGGTATGGCCCCCGAGAACCCACCGATGCCCGCCATCGCACCACCGATGGCGCCGGCCACTCCATCAGCCGCACGCCCACCGAACGAAACCTTCGGCAGATGCTGCGACATCAGCATCGCCGGGCACCACAGCACCAGCAGCACGCCGAGGCATAGCTTGAAAACGACGAGGTCGAGGTGCGGCAGCAGCCAGACACCGAACGGCACTCCCACCAGCCCGCCCAACACGAAGGGCCAGAGAATGTTCCTGTCGAAAGAACGCCGCACGGTCACGGCCGCGATCACCTGCCCCGTGAGCGCCCCGAAAAGCGCAAGCACTGCCGCGAGCTGCGGCTCCAGCGTCCACGCCCAGACCGACATCGCCACCAGCCCGAACGCGAAGCCCGACAGGCCCTGCACGAAGCCCGCCAGCACGGCTCCGGCGATCACGTAGACGTACAAGGCTTGCATGCGGCCGATGATATCGACCGCACTTCAACCAGGAGAGCGCGACTCAGGCCGAGACCGGCACCAGCACGGTACGCCGCACGCGGCGCACATTGAACGCGCTGGCAATCAGCACCCCCTGCACCAGCGCCAGCCCCACGATCACGCTCGTGTACTGCCCATGGTCCATCAGCCGCCCGAACACCAGCGGCGCCAGGGCCTGCCCGATGTCGAGCCCCGCATACACCACGCCGTAGACGCGCCCCGTCGCATTGGGCGGCGTCGACCTCTTCACCAGCAGGTCGCGCGACGGCCCGGCGACGCCCGAGACAAAACCCATGGCGCCGAACAGCACCGGCACCACGATCGGCGGAAAGCTCGCAAACGCCAGCACCAGCGCCAGTGCGGCCGCAATGCCGAAGCCCGCGCCCACGATGCGCTCGCAGCGCGACGGATCGGAAGCCAGGAAGCCCCCTACCACCATGCCCGCCGCGCTCGCGACCATGTAGACCGTGAGGCACACCGCCACCAGCGCCACCGGCACCGCATGCAGGTGCCCGGCGGCCACCGGCGCGAAGGTCTGCACCACGCTGATCACGGCGGCATAGAAGAAGAAGAAACCGAAGCACATCCACACAGCAGGAATGCGCAGGAAGTCGAACTCGCCGCCGACCGGCGCGGGCTCGCCCTGCCCCGTGGCCTTGTGCACGGCCGCCGCGTCGAGCGACAGCACGCTGCGGTACGCCCACAGCACCAGCAACACCACGAGCGCCACGACACCCGCCGAGGCCAGCGCCACGCGCCACGAGTACGCGATGGCGATCGGCACGACGAAGGCCGGCGCCAGCGCCCAGCCCAGGCTGCCGGTGATGCCATGCACGCTGTAGGCGTGGCCCAGCCGCGTCGGCGCGACCTTGCGGTTGAACAGCGTGTAGTCCACCGGATGGAACACGCCGTTGCCGATGCCGCCGACCACCGCGCACACCAGCAGCATCCAGTAGCTCTGTGCCGCGGCGTAGCCGAAAGCCGCCAGGCCCAGCGCGCCCAATCCGACGAACAGCACCGGCCGCGGGCCCAGCTTGTCGACGATGAAGCCCGAGGCCGCCTGCACCATGCACGAAACCACGAAGAACACCGTGAGCACCGCGCCCAATTCGACATAGCTCACGTTGAACGCGTCCTTGAGCCACGGGAACAGCGGCGCCAGGATGAGCTGGCTGAAATGGCTGACCGCGTGGGCCAGACCGACGAGTCCGATCAGCTTGGCGTCGGTGCGCAGGGTCGTGTTGGGAGGAGAAGCGGCGGTCGTTGACGAAGTGGAAGACATGGATTGCTACAAAAAAACGGGGCAGGGACCGATGCTATGCGCCGGGGACGCGGCAGAATGGCGATACAGCGACAACATTTGTCGAAACCATGCCAAGCGCCGCCTCACCCACCTCCAGGAGCACCGTGCCCGCCAGGCCGCGCGGCGCAGCCCCTGCCCCGATCACCAGCGTCGCCTCTCTCACGCCGCACCTCTACGCTCCGGACGCGGTGCGTCCGCTGCGCGCCAAGGAGCACTTCCTGAGCGCGGACACGCTGGTCGAGCTGCACGAGCATCCGTGGCCACAGCTCACTTTCTCCACCCGCGGCGTGATCCGCCTGAGCACGCAGGACGGCAGCTACATCGTGCCGCCCTCGCGCGCGCTCTGGGTGCCGGCCAACATGCCGCACAGCATCACGCTGATCGAGGACGCCGAGCTGCGCACCGTCTACCTGCACGCCTGGATCGCCCCCACCTGGGAAAAATGCGAGGTGCTCGAAATCAGCCCGCTGCTGCGCGCGCTGATGCTCGCGCTCGACACCACGCCCGACGGCCTGCCGCCGTCCGACCCGCATGCACCGCAGCGCGAACGCATGATCGCGCCGCTGCTGATCGACGAAGTGGAGCGCGCCACGCAGATCCGCATCGACGTGCCGCTGCCCACCGACAAGCGCCTGCGCCAGCTTTGCGAGGCGCTGCTGCGCAACCCGGCCGACCGTGCCACGCTGGCCGAACGCGCCGCCACCATCGGCGCCAGCGAGCGCACGGTGGCGCGCCTGTTTCGCGACCAGCTCGGTATGAGCTGGCAGCAATGGCGCCAGCAGGCCGTGATGGCGCATGCGCTGCCGCTGCTGGCACGCGGCATGGCCGTGAGCCAGGTGGCTGCCGCCAGCGGCTATGCCACCGACAGTGCCTTCTGCGCGATGTTCAAGGCGGCCACGGGCCGCTCCCCGACTTCGTTCCAGCACCGCAAGCGCCCTGCCCCCACCTGACACGGCGGGGCATTGCGGGGGATCGTCATGGCGCTCTGGCAAGATCGGCGGCCGACAACACCATGCACTCACCGATCCCTCTGCACATGGCGCCCGACACCGGGCCACCCACCTGGACCGCCGAGATCTGGCTGCGCATCCGCCGCCATTTCCTGCTGAAGGCGGTCGGCACCACGGTCTTCACGTGGCTGTTCTTCATCGGCTATTTCCACCTGCTGCGCAACCCGGCCTTTCCGATCGCGGTGATGCCGCTGACGCCGCTGGACCACCTGGTCCCGTTCCAGCCCTACACGCTGGGCGCGTACCTTTCGCTCTGGGTATATGTGGGCGTCGCGCCGGGCCTGCAGCTCACGTTCCGGGAACTGGTGGTCTACGGACTGTGGATCGGCGCACTCTGCATCACGGGCCTGGGCCTCTTCTACTTCTGGCCGACCCAGATCCCGCCCATGGCCATCGACGCCGCAGGCTACCCTGGCTTCGCGATGCTGCAGGGCGTGGACGCGGCGGGCAACGCCTGCCCCTCGATGCATGTGGCCGTGGCCATCTTCACCGCCATCCGCATCGAGCATGTGTTGCGCGAAGCGCGCACGCCGGCCCTGTGGCGCGTGCTGAACTGGACCTGGTTCGCCGCCATTGCCTACTCGACGCTGGCGGTCAAGCAGCACGTGGCGCTTGACGTGGCGGCCGGCGCGCTGCTAGGCATGGCCTTCGCACTGCCCTCTCTGCGCTGGCGGCCGAAACCGCGTTTGCGAGGGGATGTCCCTCGCGTGGGAGCGGATATCATCGACGCTCACTGACCACACTCACCACTGGCCGACGAGGAAGGGATCGATTCAATGGCACCCGCACAGGGTGGCAATCGATCAGCGGCACATGACGACAGGCATTGCACGATGAGTTCGCTGAAGGAATTGCAGGACCTGATCCACGAGAAGTACGGCATCGAACCGTCGAAGCTCGACCCCCACGCTTCGATGCGGGAAACCGGCGGGCTCGATTCACTCGCCCTCGCGGAATTTCTGTTCGCCATCGAAGACCACTTCGGCATCACCATGCCCGACGAGGACGCGAGCATCGACACCCTGGCCGAACTCGCGCTGCTGGTCGACAAGGTCCGGGCCGCCAAAACCGCGTGAACCACGAGGTCGCCGTCACCGGGCTGGGCGTCATGGCGCCGCATGGCGGCGAGCCCGACACGTTGTTCCAGGCCCTGCTGCAAGGCCGCTCGGCCATCCAGCCGGTCTTTCCGGATCTACCCAAGCCGGCCGCCGCGGCCACCGCGGCCTTCGATGAAACCCGCTGGTTCACCAAGCTGCAGCTCGCAGGCGTCGACCGCGTGAGCCAGCTGGCCGTGGCCGCCGCCGACATGGCGATGCGCGACGCGGGCCTCGGCATCGCCGACACCGATCCCGAGCGCGTGGGCGTCTTTGCCGGCTGCGGCATGGGCGGCGCCGCGGCGCTCGAAGCGGCCTACCGCGGCAACGGCCGCGTGTCGCCTCTCACGATTCCCGCCTTCATGCCCAATGCGCCGGCCGCCCATGTGGCGATGCGCCAAGGCGTGCAGGGACCGGTGCTCACCTACTCCGTCGCCTGTGCCTCTTCTTCGGCTGCGATCGCCGAAGCGGCCAAGGCCGTGCAGCGTGGCGAGGTCGACGTCGCCATTGCCGGCGGCAGCGAAGCGCTGATCGTGCCGGGCGTGGTCGTGGCCTGGCAGGCCATGCAGACGCTGGCCACCTTCCAGCCCGGCGAAGCGGCCGGCGCGGTGCGGCCCTTCGCCACCGACCGCAGCGGCTTCGCGCTCGGCGAGGGCGCGGCCTTCCTGATTCTCGAATCCGCCGAGCGCGCACGCGCCCGCGGCGCCCGCCGCTACGCCACGCTGGCCGGCTGGGGCCTGAGCAGCGACGCCACCCATCTCACCAAGCCCGACGCCCCGGGACAGGCCCGCGCACTGCGCGCCGCACTGCGCCAGGCCGGCCTGCAGCCGCGCGACGTGGGCTACTGCAATGCACACGGCACGGCCACGCGCATCGGCGACGTGGTCGAGCGCAATGCGCTGGCCGATGTGTGGGGCGACCATCTCGACGCGCTGCGCGTGAGCTCGACCAAGGCGCTGCACGGCCACATGCTCGGCGCGGCGGGCGCGATCGAAGCGCTCGTCACCGTGCTGGCGCTGCACCAGCGGCAGCTGCCGCCCAATGCAAACTGCCGCGAGATCGATCCGGACTGCAGCCTGAACCTCGTGACGCCGAACGAATCAGCGGCGCCCTTGCTCGAGGCCGCCATCAGCAATTCGTTCGCCTTCGGCGGCACGAACTCCGTGCTGCTCTTTCGCCGCGCCTAGGCAGCCGCCGCGCAAAGCCATTCCACGAAAGCGCCGACCAGCGGATCGTCCGTGCGGCTCGGCGCCACGAACACGCTGTAGCCCCGGCTCGACGGCGCCCTGTGCGGGCAGGCCAGCAGCAGTTCGCCCGAGCGCAGTTCACGCTCGACGAAATACTCGGGCACCAGCCCCACGCCCAGGTCGGCACGCACTGCGGCAACGAGCGAAGAGAACAGATCGAAGCGATGCCCCGCCACCAGGTTCTCAGGCGGCCGCGCATGCGCCGTCTGCCCGAACCATTCCTCCCACGCGCCCATTCGCGTGCGCAGCTGCAGCAACGGCACCGAGCGGAAGTCACCGCGCGCCATCGCCGGGCGCCCCTTCGCTTTCGGCGAGCACACCGCAACGCAGGACTCGCCCATCAACGGCAGCGCATTCGCGCCGGGCCAGACCGCATCGTCGTACTGCACGCCCACGTCGAAGGGCATGTCCTCCATGTAGAGATGCGTCGGGAACACCTGCAGGTGCAGGCTGCAGCCCGGGTGCCGGGCGATGAACCCCGGCAGCCGCGGCGTCAGCCAGCCCTCGGCCAGCACCGGCACCGCGCCCACCAGCAGGCGCAGGCCGTCGGCACGCTGCGCCATGGCTTCGAGCGTGTGGTTCTGCAGCCGCAGCAGGTCGCCCGAAACCTGGCCGTGATAGCGCCGCCCGGCCTCGGTCAGCTCGGTGCCACGCGCCGTGCGCTGCACCAGCCGCACGCCGATCTGCGACTCCAGCAGGCGCAGTTGCTGGCTCACCGCGCTGTGCGTGAGACACAGCTCCTCCGCAGCCTTGCCCACGCCATGGTGGCGCGCCACCGCGTCGAAGATCAGCAGCGCGCGGGTGCTGGGGATGTGGCGGCGCATGGCGGGCCTCGTTAGAAAAACTGACAACGCCAAAGATTAAACCAGAGCGCGTGGCCAACACAGCCACAAGAATCGTCGGCGACGCCGCGCCGGCGTCGCCAACCCGGCTTCACCCCCAAGGACATCCCCGACCATGCCCCGCCCCATGTCACTTCGCCTCGCCCCGCTCGTCCTCGCCCTGGCCTCCACGGCCGCAGGCCTCGCGCATGCCCAGACCGGCGCCGTCGCGGCCACGCCGACGCAGGTGCGCCCCGACGTCGACAAGGCCTACACGCAGTTGATGGCATCGCCCGCCATCCAGAAGCTGCTCGACGCGGTCAGGGCCGACCACGACCGCTCGGTCGAAGACCTGAAGATGCTCACCGAGATCGAGGCACCGCCCTTCAAGGAACAGAAGCGCGCCGAAGCATTCCTCGCGCGCATGAAGGCCCTCGGCCTGGCGGACGCGAAGATCGACGCCGAAGGCAACGTGGTCGGCCTGCGCAAGGGTACGGGCAACGGGCCGAAGCTGCTGATCTCCGCGCACCTCGACACGGTGTTCCCCGCCGGCACCGACGTGAAGGTGAAGGAGCGCGACGGCAAGCTCTACGCGCCCGGTATCTCCGACGACACGCGCGGGCTCGCCGTGCTGCTGTCGTGGCTCAAGGTGCTCAACGACAACAAGGTCCAGACCGTGGGCGACCTGCTGTTCGTCGGCAACGTCGGCGAGGAAGAGCTCGGCAACCTGCGCGGCATCAAGGCCGTCTTCCGGGACAACCTCGACATCGACGGTATGGTCGGCCTCGAGCCCGCGCCCGACGGCACGGTGCTGATGCTGGGCACCGGCAGCCACCGCTACGAAGTGAGCTTCAAGGGCCCGGGCGGCCACAGCTACGGCGCCTTCGGCCAGGTGCCCAGCGCCATCCACGGCATGGGCCGCGCCATCGCGAAGATCGCCGAGATCCGCACGCCGAGCTTCCCGAAGACGACCTTCACCGTCGGCACCGTGGGCGGCGGGACCTCGGTCAACACCATCGCGCCGGATGCGCGCATGGCGGTCGACATCCGCTCCGACGAAATGGCACCCCTGCTGGAGACCGAAAAGAAGATCCTCACGGCCATCGACGAAGCCGTGGTCGAGGAAAACAAGCGCTGGAACGTCAACACGCTGAGCGTGAGCGCCAAGCTCATCGGCGACCGTCCGGGCGGCCGCACGCAATCGGACACCGTGATCGTCGAGGCCGCCACGCGCGCGAACAGCGCCTTCGGCCACAAGACGCTGCTGAGCGGCGCGAGCACCGACGCGAACGTGCCTATGTCGCTGGGCATCCCCGCCATCATCATCGGCGGCGGCGGCAAGACCGGCGGCTTCCACGCGCTGTCCGAGTGGATCGACGTGACCGATGGCTGGAAGGGTGCACAGAACTCGCTGGTGACCGTGCTGGGCCTGGTGGGAGTGCAGGGCACCAGCACGCCCCTGCTGGAAAAACGCGCTCCACGCTCGAAGTAGGCCGGTGCACGCCGATGGGCTGCGGCCCCCAAGGTCTCCGGTATGCTGGTGGCCGCTTTCCACCATACAGACCTACAGGAGGCTCCCCGTGCACGCCCGCTCCACCTTCATCGCCCTTGCCCTGCTCGCCGCGGGCATTTCGGCACATGCCAACGACCTGTTCGACCAGCTGAAGGAGAAAGCCGGCGAGGCCGCCAGCGCCAATTCGCAAGGTGGCAGCGGCTCCTCGCTCGGCAACCTCGGCTTCAAGATGCCCGCCATCGGCTCCAGCACCGTCGGCAACGCGGCCGGTGTGCTGCAGTACTGCGTCAAGAACAACTACCTGGGCGGCGACGCGGCCTCGGTGAAAGACAAGCTGCTCGCCAAGATCACCGGTCAGAAGCAGCAGGAGACCGGCTTCGCGAACGGCGCCAAGGGCCTGCTGAAAGGTGGCGACGGCAAGTCGCTGAACTTCAAGCTCTTGTCGTCAAAGGTCAAGACCAAGGCCTGCGACTACGTGCTCAAGAACGCGACCTCGCTCATCTAGACACCCCCATGCTTCGCGCACTGCGTGTCGCTTCGCACACCCCCTCCCCGGGGGCAATGCCAGCGGCCCGGCAAAGCCGGTTCCGCGGCATCCCCCGACTGGCCGCGTAAGCTCCCTGTGCCAGCGCAGCATTCCAGCGCCGTTGCGCGTGCCATCCGTCATTCATGAATCCGGCTACAACCTCTCCTTCCCTGCGCCAGCGCCTCTCTCGCTGGGTTCCCTGCTTCGCCTGGCCGCGCCCTTCCGCCGCGCTGCTGCGCAACGAGGCGATGGCCGGCATCACTGTGGCGCTGATGGTGATCCCGCAAGGCGTGGCGTATGCGGCGCTGGCGGGCATGCCGCTGGTGACGGGGGTGTACGCGGCCCTGTTCCCCGCGCTGATCGCGGTGATGTTCAGTTCGTCGCAGCGGCTGTCGGTCGGGCCCACGGCGCTCACCAGCCTGCTGGTCGGCGCCTCGCTCGCGCCGCTGGCGGTGGCAGGCAGCGCCGAATGGGTGGCGATGGCGGTGTGGCTCACGCTGATGTCGGGCGCCATCCAGATCGTGCTGGGCGCGGGGCGCTTCGGCTGGCTGCTGCGGCTGGTCAATTCGCCGGTGCTCATCGGCTTCACGCAAGGCGCGGCGGTGCTGATCGCCATCTCGCAGCTGCCGGCGCTGCTGGGCTTCACGGGGCGGACCATTGCGCAGGTGCTGCGCGGCGGCCCGCTGCCCGACCTCGTGGCCATTGCCTTCGGGCTCGGCAGCATCGCGGTGCTGTGGCTGGGCAAGCGCCTGCTGCCGCGCTTTCCGACCACCATGGCGCTGGTGGCCGGCGCG
Source organism: Variovorax sp. 10L421 (assembly GCF_056395365.1). Lineage (NCBI taxonomy): Bacteria > Pseudomonadati > Pseudomonadota > Betaproteobacteria > Burkholderiales > Comamonadaceae > Variovorax > Variovorax sp. 10L421. The sequence continues at coordinate 104,132 of NZ_JBFTJJ010000011.1, read as the reverse complement.
GCCGCCATCAGCTGGCTCGTCGACTACGCGCTGCGCGGCGGTGCGGTGGTGGGCAGCCTGCCTTCGGGCCTGCCCTCGCTTTACTGGCCCGGCCTGCTACCCATGAGTACCTTCAGCGCGCTGGTGCTGCCGGCGTTGATGATCACGCTCGTGAGCTTCCTCGAAACCGCGTCGAGCGCCAAGGTCGACAACGCGCGCGCCGGCACGCTGTGGAACGAAAACCAGGATCTGATCGGCCAGGGCCTCGCCAAGCTGGCCTCGGGCTTCACGGGCGGGTTTCCCACCAGTTCGTCGTTCTCGCGCTCGGCCATCACGCTCTATGCGGGCGCGCAGACCGGCTGGGCCACGCTGTTCAGCGTGGCAGTGGTAGCCGGTGCGCTGCTGTGGCTGATGCCGCTGCTGTACCACGTGCCGCAGGCAGTGCTGGCGGCGGTGGTGGTCACGGCCATCCTGGGGCTGGTGAAGCCCGCGAGTTTCACGGCGCTGTGGCGCATCTCGCGCATCGAGGCCGGCATTGCCTTCGGCACTTTCGTGCTGACCATCGCGACCGCACCGAGCATCTACTGGGGCGTGCTCGGTGGCCTGCTGGCGAGCATGGCGCACTACATGTACCGCCACCTGCATCCGCGCATCATCGAGGTGGGCCTGCACCCCGACGGCAGCCTGCGCGACCGCAACCTCTGGAAGCTGCCGCCGCTGGCGCCGCAGCTCTATGCACTGCGCATGGACGCCGAACTCGACTTCGCCTCGGCCTCCACGCTCGAACGCGCGCTCACGGTGGCGCTGGCCGAGCGGCCCGATCTCACCGACGTGTGCCTGTTCGCGCAGCCCATCAATCGCATCGACATCACCGGCGCCGAAGTGTTCGGCTCGATCCGCCGGATGATGGAAGCCAAGGGCATCCGCCTGCACCTGAGCGGCCTCAAGCTGCCCGCGATGCAGGTGCTGGAGCGCGCCGGCCTGCTGGCGCCGGGGCCGATGCTGTTCAGCTACCGCACCGACGGCGAGGCGCTCGCGGCGCTGATGCCGCGCATCGACGAGTCCGAGGGACAGGAAGCCGCCGCCTGACCCGCCAGCGCCCATGAAGTCCACCATCGAAGAACTGGTCGCGTTCCGCACGGTGGTGGACACTGGCTCGATCACGGCCGCGTCCGAACAGTTGGCGCAAACGGTCTCGGGCATCAGCCGCGCCTTGAGCCGGCTCGAACAGAAGCTCGACACCACGCTGCTGCGCCGCACGACGCGGCGGCTCGAACTCACGGAGGAAGGCGCGGCCTTCCTGCAGCGCACGCGCGCCATCCTCGACGCGATCGACGACGCCGAAGAGCAGATGGCCGCGCGCCGCCAGCAGCCGGCCGGGCGCCTGCGCGTGAACGCGGCCTCGCCCTTCATGCTGCACGCCATCGTGCCGCTGGTGCCGGAGTTTCGAAAGCTCTACCCGCAGATCAGCCTCGAGCTCGACACAGACGACCTGCCCATCGACCTGCTGGAGCGCCGCACCGACATCGCGATCCGGATCGGCCCGCTGCGCGACTCCACGCTGCATGCGCGCCCGCTCGGCACGCACCGCCTGCGCGTGCTCGCGAGCCCTGCGTACCTCGAGGCACACGGCAAGCCGCGCAAGGTAAGCGACCTCGCCGAACACGTGCTGCTGGGCTTCACCCAACCCGAGTCGCTGAACCGCTGGCCCCTGCGCGGCGTGCATGGCGACGAATGGAACATCGCGCCGACGCTGATGGCATCGAGCGGCGAAACGCTGCGCCAGTTGGCGCTGGCCGGCGTGGGCGTCGTCTGCCTGTCGGACTTCATGACCGGTGCCGACCGCACAAGCGGCGCGCTGGTGCAGGTGCTGGCAAAGGACACGGCGGACGTGCGCCAGCCGGTCAACGCGGTGTACTACCGCAACACGCAGCTGTCGGCGCGCATCACTTCGTTCCTGGATTTCCTGTCGCAGCGCATGGCCTGAGTGCGCAAGCGGCGGCGCTGCTTACTGCGCCTGCTTCGCGACGAAGCGCTCCACGGACGCCGACTTGATCTCGTAGCCGCTCACGCCCATGTCTGCCGACGAGTAGCGCGCCGCCTTCAGTGTGCCGCTGACGTACGCCGTGTCCATCGCGTGCAGGCCCTTCACGGCGGCAGGCGCGATCACGTGCACGATCTGGTTGGCGGGCGGCGGCGGCGTGTGGATGCAGGCGCCGAAATACGGCACCAGCAGGAATTCGCGAATGCCGTCCTGCGCAGCGTCGAGCGGCACGACGAAGCCCGCGAGCTTGGCCGCCTTGCCGTCGAGCGCCACGTTGACCGGAGCGTTGTCCCAGACAGCACGCATCTCGTCGAGCATCTGGATCGCGCGCGGATCGTTGTCGCGCAGCGCTTCGAGGCTGATGTTGCGGTAGCGACTGGTCGGGTCCCAGCTCTTGGGAATCAGCTCTTCCCACTTGAGTTCAGGGGCCGCGGCCGTGCTCGTGCCCTGCATCGCCGCTGTCCCCGGACCGCAGCCGGTCAGGAGTGCCGCGGCCGGCGCCAGCAGGAGCACAGCCAACACGGCGCGCGAAAAGAACCTTCTCATGACCGCGATTCTGCTTGGGAGATGTTTCAGACCCGTACAGCAGGGCCTTTTGCACTCAATTCGCCTCAGATCAGACGAGTTCAGCCGAATGCGCGCTCAGTCGCGTACCGGCCCGCGCAGGCTCTTGATCTGCGAACGCTGGCTCTTGCCCTCGAGGCGGCGCTGCTTCGAACCATAGGTCGGCTTGGTGGCGCGCCGCACGCGCGGCGGCATGGCCACGCTGTCGACCACCGCCTGCAGGCGCGTGAGCGCATCGGCGCGGTTCATCTCCCGCGTGCGGTGCTGCTGCGCCTTGAGCACGAACACGCCTTCCTGCGTGATGCGGCTGTCGCGCAGCGCGAGCAGACGCTCCTTCACGTCGGCCGGCAGCGAGCTCGCATGGATGTCGTAGCGCAGGTGCACCGCGCTCGACACCTTGTTGACGTTCTGCCCGCCCGCGCCCTGCGCCCGGATGGCGCTGATCTCGACTTCGTCGGGGTCGATCAGGAGGGGTGGGTGGAACATGCGCGCGAGTGTGCCTTCAAACGCGTTCGAACACGGCCGCGATGCCCTGGCCGCCGCCGATGCACATCGTGACCAGTGCATAGCGGCCGCCGGTGCGGTGCAGCTCGGCAATCGCCTTCGTCGTGATGATCGCGCCGGTCGCACCGACGGGGTGGCCCAGCGAAATGCCCGAGCCGTTCGGGTTCACCTTGGCCGCGTCGAAGCCCAGCTCCTTGATGACGGCGCAGGCCTGCGCCGCAAAAGCTTCGTTCGACTCGATCACGTCGAAGTCGCCCACCTTCAGGCCCGTGCGCTCCAGCACCTTGCGCGTGGCCGGCACCGGGCCGATGCCCATGTACGCGGGCTCGACGCCCGCATGCGCATAGCCCACCAGCCGCGCCAGCGGCTTCAGGCCCAGCGCCTTCACGCGACCGCCTTCGGCCAGCACCACGGCAGCGGCGCCGTCGTTGATGCCCGAGGCATTGCCAGCGGTCACGAGGCCGTCCTTCTTGAACGCGGGCTTCATCTTCGACAGCGCCTCGACGGTGGTGTCGGCGCGCACGTGCTCGTCGGTGTCGAACAGCAAGACGCCCTTGCGCGTCTTCACCTCGACCGGAACGATCTGCTCCTTGAAGCGGCCCGCCGCGATGGCGGCCGCCGCGCGCTGCTGGCTGGTCACGGCCAGTTCGTCCATCTGCTCGCGCGTGATGCCGTAGCGCGCGGCCACGTTCTCGGCGGTGATGCCCATGTGGATCTTCTCCCACGGGTCGTGCAGGATGCCCAGCATGTAGTCGACCAGCACCGCGTCGCCCATGCGGGCGCCATAACGGGCCGATGTGTCGAAGTACGGGCCGCGGCTCATCGACTCCGAACCGCCGCCGATGGCGATGTCACAGTCGCCCAGCGCGATGGCCTGGGCCGCCGACACGATGGCCTGCAAGCCCGAGCCGCAGAGGCGATTCACGTTGAAGGCCGGCGTCTCGATCGGGCAGCCTGCGTCGATGGCAGCCACGCGGCTCAGGTACGCATCCTTCACGTCGGTGGGAATCACGTTGCCCATCACCACATGGCCGATGGCATCGGCGGCCACGCCGCTGCGCTCGATGGCGGCCTTGACGGCGGTGGTGGCCAGCTGGGTGTTGGGCACGTCCTTCAGCGCGCCGCCGAAGGTGCCGATGGCGGTGCGGGCGGTGCCGACCACGAAGATGTCGCGTTGGGTCATGGAATGTCTCTCCTGGATGAAAGCGAAAGCCGCGGTCAGCGGCGGCGGCAGGAGGACGATTCTGACGGCGAACGGCGCGACGGGTGGTCACGCCGGGAACACCGGGGCCTCAGCCGCGCGAAACCGGCTTCGGCGCCACGTCGGTCACGTCGCTGGCGCTGCCGCGAATACGCACCGGGCGCTCCACCGATTCGCCACGCGCCCGCGCATTGGCCACGTCGGCGGCCGTCGGCTCGGCCGGCGGTGCCGCATGGCGAAATTTATCGAAGCCCGAGCGCGGGTTGAAACGCATGACCCAGGGCGTCACGGGCTTGCCCGTGAGACGCCCCCAGGCGTAGCGCACACCCCACACGGCCGCCAGCAGCATGACCGCCACGGCCAGGCTGGCCGCGAAGACCAGTCCCAGAAGCAGAAGAATGACGCGAAAAATGAAATTCATCATCCGACTTTAGGCCGAAGCGGCCGCCGTTGGTTCCCCTGCCTTGCCGAAGGAGAACTGTCCGGGCGACCGGATCGGATCGGTCGTGACCTCGATCGTGTCCTTCGGCCCAAAGCTGCCGTCCAGCAGCAGCTTCGACAGCGGGTTCTCGATGCGCTGCTGGATCGCGCGCTTCAGGGGCCGCGCACCGAACACCGGGTCGAAGCCGACCTTGGCGATCTCCGCCAGCGCCGCCGGCGACACTTCCAGCCCCAGGTCCATCTTCGCGAGCCGCGCCTGCAACACCTTGAGCTGGATCGCAGCGATCGATTCGATGTTCTTCGCGTCGAGCGCATGGAACACGACCGTCTCGTCGATGCGGTTCAGGAACTCGGGGCGGAAGTAGTTCTTCAGCTCGTCCCACACCGCTTCCTTGATCTCTTCCGAGGGCTTGCCCACCATGGCCTGGATGATGGGCGAGCCGATGTTGCTCGTCATCACGATCACGGTGTTCTTGAAGTCCACCGTGCGGCCCTGGCCGTCGGTCAGGCGCCCATCGTCGAGCACCTGCAGCAGCACGTTGAACACGTCGGGGTGGGCCTTTTCGACTTCGTCGAGCAGCACCACGCTGTAGGGCTTGCGGCGCACGGCTTCCGTGAGGTAGCCGCCCTCCTCGTAGCCCACGTAGCCCGGCGGCGCACCGATCAGGCGGGCGACCGAGTGCTTCTCCATGAACTCGCTCATGTCGATGCGGATCAGGTGGTCCTCGCTGTCGAACAGGAAGCCCGCCAGCGCCTTGCACAGCTCGGTCTTGCCCACGCCCGTGGGGCCGAGGAACAGGAACGAGCCGGTCGGGCGGTTCGGATCGGACAGGCCCGAGCGCGAGCGGCGGATCGCGTTGGCGACCGCGCCGATGGCCTCGTCCTGGCCGACCACGCGCTCGTGCAGCTTGTCTTCCATCACGAGCAGCTTGTCGCGCTCGCCCTGCATCAGCTTGGCGACCGGAATGCCGGTGGCGCGTGCCACGACCTCGGCGATTTCTTCGGAGCCGACCTGGGTGCGCAGCAGCGTGGGCGCGCTGGACTTGCCCTTGTTCGCCTCGCTGGCCTCGGCTTCCTTCAGGCGCTTCTCGAGCGCGGGCAGCTGGCCGTATTGAAGCTCCGCGACCTTGTTGAAGTCGCCCTTGCGCTTCCATTCCTCGATCTGGAACTTGATCTTGTCCACGTCCTCGCGCACCTGCGCGCTGCCCTGGGCCTGCGCCTTCTCGGCCTGCCAGATCTCGTCGTAGTCGGCGATTTCCTTCTGCAGCTTCTCGATCTCGCCCTCGATCAGGCCCAAGCGCTTCTGCGAGGCCTCGTCCTTCTCGCGACGCACGGCTTCGCGCTCGATCTGCAGCTGGATCAGCCGGCGGTCGAGGCGGTCCATGACCTCTGGCTTGGAGTCCATCTCGATCTTGATCTTGGCCGCGGCCTCGTCGATCAGGTCGATGGCCTTGTCGGGCAGGAAGCGGTCGGTGATGTAGCGGTCGGACAGCTCGGCCGCGGCCACGATGGCCGGGTCGGTGATCTGAACGCCGTGGTGCACTTCGTACTTCTCCTGCAGGCCGCGCAGGATGGCGATGGTGGCCTCCACGCTGGGCTCGCCCACGATGATCTTCTGGAAGCGGCGCTCCAGCGCGGCGTCCTTCTCGATGTACTTGCGGTATTCGTCGAGCGTGGTGGCACCCACGCAGTGCAGCTCGCCGCGCGCGAGCGCGGGCTTGAGCATGTTGCCTGCGTCCATGGCACCTTCGGCCTTGCCGGCGCCGACCATGGTGTGCAGCTCGTCGATGAAGACGATGGTCTGGCCTTCGTCCTTCGCGAGCTCGTTGAGCACGGTCTTCAGGCGTTCCTCGAACTCGCCGCGGAACTTGGCGCCCGCCAGCAGCGCGGCCATGTCGAGCGACAGCACGCGCTTGCCCTTGAGCGACTCGGGCACTTCGCCCGCGACGATGCGCTGCGCGAGGCCTTCGACGATGGCGGTCTTGCCCACGCCGGGTTCGCCGATGAGCACGGGGTTGTTCTTGGTGCGGCGCTGCAGCACCTGGATGGCGCGGCGGATTTCCTCGTCGCGGCCGATGACCGGATCGAGCTTGCCCAGGCGGGCGCGCTCGGTGAGGTCGAGGCAGTATTTCTTGAGGGCTTCGCGCTGGCCTTCGGCATCGGCGCTGTTCACGCCCTGCCCGCCGCGCACGGCGTCGATGGCCGATTCGAGCGACTTGCGGCTCAGGCCGTTCTCCTTGGCGATCTTGCCGACGTCGGCCTTGCTGTCGGCCACGGCGAGCAGAAAGAGTTCGCCCGCGATGAACTGGTCATTGCGCTTGATGGCTTCCTTCTCGGTGGCCTGCAGCAGCTTGCCGAGCTCGGGGCCGACCTGCACGATGTCGTGGCCCTGCACCTGCGGCAGCTTCTTGATGGCGGCCTCGGCCGCCTGCGTCAGGCCCGGTACGTTGACGCCGGCACGCTCCAACAGGGCGCGTGGGCCGTCGTCCTGGCGCAGCATCGCCAGCAGCAGGTGGGCCGGTTCGATGTAGGCGTTGTCGTTGCCCAGCGCGAGCGACTGTGCGTCGCCCAGCGCTTCCTGAAATTTGGTGGTGAGTTTGTCTTGTCGCATGGTGGTATTCCTGCATCCAAAATAGGGCTGTTCGGGCACGATTCAAGGCTGCCGGCTACGCCGGTGCCGTGGGCACGGCTATTGCACAAGATCCGTTTCCCCTGCCCGTAGGCATTTCTCTCTCTCGAATGGAGTCGATCATGGTTTTTTCAATGCAGCGCGTTCAACCGGTGCGCCGGGCGATCAGCGTGGGCCTCTTTCTAGCCGCCATGGGCCTGTCCGGCCTTGCGCAAGCGCAAAGCGGCACCCCCATCCGCCTGCTCGTGGGCTTCCCCGCCGGCGCCGGAACCGACGCCATTGCACGCACGCTGGGCGAAAAACTCAAGGACGTGCTGGGCGTGCCGGTGGTGGTCGAGAACCGTGCCGGCGCGGGCGGGCAGATCGCGGCGACGGTGCTGAAGTCCTCCCCGGCCGACGGCCACACGCTGTTCCTGTCGCACGACCACACGATATCGATCCTGCCGCAGGTGGTGAAGAACCCGGGCTTCAACCCCGCCACCGACTTCGTGCCTGTGGCCGGCTTCGCCACCTTCGCCAACGTGTTGGCGGTGTCTGGCGGCACGCCTGCCAGGAGCATCGACGAGTACGTGAAGTGGGTCCGCACGCAGAAGGGCGGCAAGGAAACCATTGGCATCCCGGCGCCGGCTTCGATCCCCGAGTTCCTGGTAAAGATGATTTCGGAGAAGTACAAGATCGACGTGCAGCCCGCACCCTACCGCGGCAGCGCGCCGATGACAGCCGACATGCTGGGCAACCAGATCACCGCGGGCATCGCCTCGGTGCCGGACTTCATCGAGAACCACAAGGCGGGCAAGGTGCGCATCGTGGCCTCCATCGGCGCCAAGCGCCAGGCGGTGATTCCGAACGTGCCGACCTTCACCGAGCTGGGTTTCTCGAACCTGGAAGACCTGCCCTACTACGGCATCTTCGCGCCGGTCGGCACGCCGCAGCCGATCATCGACAAGTACGGCGACGCGCTGCAGAAGGTGCTGGCGATGCCCGACGTGAAGCAGAAGCTGACGACAATGGGGCTGACGGTCGGCTACGAGCCGCAGGGCCAGTTCGCGGGCCGCGTGCGCACGTATACGCAGACGTGGGAGCGGATCATTCAAGCGAGCGGCTTCAAACCCCTCTGACCTCTTGCTCCCCCTCCCCCTCGGGGAGAGGGAACAACAAGTCAGGCGTTCGGGGCGCTGATTCCCCAGCGCGCCAGCGCCGCGTCGTCGGCCACGCGCGCATCCACCCAGCGGGCGCCTTCGGGCGTCTGCTCTTTCTTCCAGAAAGGCGCCTGGGTCTTGAGGTAGTCCATCAGGAATTCGCAAGCCTCGAAGCTCTGGCCGCGGTGCGCCGACACCACCGCCACCATCATGATCTGGTCCAGCGGCTGCAGCAGGCCCACACGGTGGATCACGCGCGCGCCCAGGATGTCGAAGCGCTTGTGCGCCTCATCGATCATGGCTTCGATGGCCTTCTCGGTCATGCCGGGGTAGTGCTCCAGCTCCATAGAGGCGACCGTGCTGCCGTCGTTGCGGTCGCGCACGGTCCCCACGAAACTGCAGACGGCGCCCACGCGCTTGTCGCCGGCACGCAACGCGGCGACCTCCTGGCCCAGGTCGAAATCGGCTGTCTGGATCGAAACACGCGCAACGCTCATGTCCGGATTGTGGCATCGCGATAGACTGCGGCAATGCCTTGCCTCGCCACGCTTTTCACGGTGCTTTCGCACGCCGAGAGCCGTTGCGCGTGCCAGGGCAGCAACAAAGCCAAAAAACCAAAGCTCGTCTGACCGGAGCCGAGGTTCCGTCGTCGGATGAGCGACGGAACCTGCAAAAGGCTTTGGCCCCTTTCGGGTTGTGCGCGCATCGGACGATGGTTCGTTCCATCGGTCGATTCCTGAAAGGAAGCCCGCGTGCCTCAACAACAACCAAGCTCCACCACCCCTGATTTCTCCGGCTTCTGGGTGGCCCTCGTTACCCCGTTCCGCGACGGCGCGGTGGACCATGCCGCCCTCGCCGCGCTGACGCGGCGGCTCGCCGGCGATGGCGTGACCGGCTTCGTGCCCTGCGGCTCGACCGGCGAGGCCGCCGCGCTCGATGAAGCCGAGCAACTGGCCGTGCTCGATACCGTGCTGGCCGCGGCCGGCGGACTGCCGGTGGTCATGGGCATTTCCGGCTATCACCTGGGCAAGGCCACGGCCTGGGCGCGCAAGCTCTCCGAACGCCCGCTGGCGGGCCTGCTGGTGGCTGCGCCGCACTACGTACGGCCGTCGCAGGCCGGCCTGCTCGAATGGTTCCGCACCATCGCCGATGCCAGCACGGTGCCGGTGCTGGTCTACGACATTCCCTATCGCACCGGCGTCACCATCGCCCGCGACACGCTGCTGGCGCTGGCCGAACATCCGCGTATCCGCGGCATCAAGGACTGCGGCGGCGACATGGCCAAGACGCGCGCCGTGATCGCCGACGGTCGGCTGCAGGTGCTGTCGGGCGAGGATCACCAGATCTTCGGCACCATGGCCGAAGGCGGCGCGGGCGCCATCGCGGCCAGCGGCAATGTGCAGACGCGCCGCTTCGTGCGGCTGGTGCGCCTGCTGGCGGACAACCGGTTGGCCGAGGCGCGCGCCGAATGGCAGGCGCTGCAGGCGCTGGTGGAGATGCTCTTTGCCGAACCGAATCCCGGCCCGCTGAAGGCGCTGCTGGCGCACGCGGGCGAAATGCAGGACGAATTGCGCTCGCCGATGACCCGTGCGTCCGACGGCCTGCGCGAGCGCCTCGCGGCCCTGGACGGGCGCCTCAACCGCCCGTGACGGGTGGAAAGAATGCGACTTCGCAGCCTTCGCTCAGGGCGGCGGCTTCGTCGCTCATCATCTGGTCGAGCGCCATGCGCACCGCCTTGCCGCGTGCAAGCGCGGTGGCGTAAGCACCACCGCGGGCGATGAGCTCGTCGCGCAGGGCCGAAAGCGTCCCGGCCTTGGTGTCGACGGTTTCGCCGCTGCTGGAAAGGGCTTCGCGCACCGAGGCGAAGTAACGGATCTGGATCTTCATACGATTCAGGCGAGCAGCGATGCGAAGGGAATGAAGTCGACGGTGTCGCCTGCCTTGATCGTCTGGCCGGCAGGGTTGTCGACCAAGCCGTCACCCCAGACCATCGAGGTCAGCACACCCGAGCTCTGGTTGCCGAACAGGTCGAGGCCACCGTCCGGGTTGCGCCGCGTGCGCAGGAACTCCCGGCGCTTGTCGGCGCGCAGCCAGTCGAAATCGGCGCGCATCTTCACCGCTTCCGGCGCGACGCGCGTGGCGCCCTGCAGCGCCAGCAGGAAGGGCCGCACGAGCATCAGGAAGGTCAGGAAGCTCGACACCGGATTGCCGGGCAACCCCGTCACATGGCAGGCGCCCTGCCCGTTGCTGCGCGCGATCGAGCCGTAGGCGAAAGGCTTGCCGGGCTTCATCGACAGCGACCAGAGCTGCAGCTCGCCCAGCGATTGCAGCGCCGCGCGGATGTGGTCTTCCTCGCCGACGGAGACGCCGCCGGTGGTGATGATCAGGTCGCTCGTCTCCGCCGCATCGCGCAGTGCGGCGATGGTGGCTTCGCGGTCGTCGGGCACGATGCCCAGGTCGTTCACTTCGCAGCCCAGGCGGCGCAGGAGGGCCCGCATGAAGAAGCGGTTGGAGTTGTAGATGGCGCCAGGCTTCATCGCGTCGGGTGCGACCTCGCCGGGCATCGCCAGTTCGTCGCCAGTGGAGAGCATGGCCACACGCGGCTTGCGGGCCACCTGCAGGCGGTCGAAGCCCACGCTGGCCGCAAGGCCGAGCGCGGCGGGGGTGAGGCGCTCGCCCTTCTTCAGCACGACATCGCCCGAGGCCACGTCTTCGCCCGCGCGACGGATCCATTGGCCGGCAGCGGGAACGATGGCGATGCGCACCGAGCCCAGGCCGCCTTCCTGCGGCATTGCCGTGGTGTCTTCCTGCATCACGACGGCGTCGGCGCCTTCGGGGATCTGCGCGCCCGTGAAGATGCGCGCCGCGGTGCCGGCCGCGAGCGGCGTGCCGACGGTGCCTGCGGGGATGCGCTGCGTCACCTTCAGTTCGGCGCCCGGTGCGGCACAGTCGGCCGCGCGCACGGCGTAGCCGTCCATCGCGCTGTTATCGCGCGGCGGCACGGTGAGGCCGGAGACGAGGTCCTGCGCCAGCACGCGGCCGTCGGCGTCGAAAGTACCGACGCTCTCGGCGGGCAGCTTCGGCAATGCCTTCGCGAGCAGGACCGCGACCGCCTCATCGAGCGGCATCAGCGGCGGGCGCGAGGAAGAAGCGGCGAAAGGAACGGGTGAATCAGCCATGGTGATCGGGGTTGTATTCGAAGCGGTCGCCGCTGTCGATCAACCACCTCGCAATGGCCTCGGCGTCGTTGAGGTCGAACAACGGCCGCTCGGTGGGCGACGGCAGGCTGGCAGGCGCGTCGGTGGCCACGGCAATGACGAAAGGATCGTCGGTGTACAGCACAGGCCGCGACGGCTCGCCCGCTTCCGGCAGCCGCCAGACCTCGATCTTGAGCACGTCGCTGTGGCGGAAGCCCTCGACCAGCACCCAGTCGGCAGCCGGATGCACTTCGGCCAGCAATTGGTGCACGCTGAGTTCGACGGGAGCCTCGAACTCGCGCATCACGGCCAGCCGCTTGTCGGAGGCGACCACCACCTCGAAGGCACCCRCCTCGCGGTGGCGGTAGGTGTCCTTGCCGGGATGGTCGATGTCGAACTTGTGGTGCGCGTGCTTGACTACCGACACGCGCTGGCCGAGCCGCTTGAGCGCCGGTATCAGGCGCTCAAGCAGCGTGGTCTTGCCCGCGCCCGAATAGCCGGCGAAACCGACGACTTTCATGCGAAGACCCGACCGCGATCAGTCACAGTTTTCGGCGATGTAGGCCTTGACGGCCTCGGCATCTGCAGGCAGCTTGACGACGCGCTTGGGCAGCGCCTCGATGCCTTCGAACTTCTTCGGCCGCGCGGGCTCCGCGCCGAGCGCCTCGACCAGCGTGGCCGCAAACTTGATCGGCAGCGCCGTTTCGAGCACCACCATCGGCACGCCGGGCACGTGCTGTTCGCGTGCAGCCTTCAGGCCATCTGCCGTGTGCGGGTCGACCAGCGTGGCAAAGCGCTTGTCGGTGTCGCGAATGGTGGCCAGGCGGTCGGCGTGCGTGCTGCGGCCACTGCGAAAGCCGAAGCGCCCCGCGGCCTGCTTGAACGCCGGGTCGGCGCTCAGATCGAAGCTGCCCTGCAGGCCCAGGTCGTCCACGAACAGCTTGCGCAGCTTGGCCGCATCGCGCCCGACAAGGTCGAACACGAAGCGCTCGAAGTTGCTGGCCTTGCTGATGTCCATCGACGGGCTGGAGGTTTCGTGCGTGTCGACGGCCGCGCGCACGCGGTAGACGCCAGTGCGAAAGAACTCGTCGAGCACGTCGTTCTCGTTGGTGGCGACCACCAGCGTCTGGATCGGCAGGCCCATCGAGCGCGCCACGTGGCCCGCACAGACATTGCCGAAGTTGCCCGAGGGCACGGTGAAGCTCACCGGCTTGTCGTTGCTCGCCGTGGCCTGGAAGTAGCCCGCAAAGTAATAGACGACCTGCGCCAGAAGGCGCGCCCAGTTGATCGAGTTGACCGTGCCGATGCGGTACTTGCGCTTGAAGCCCAGGTCGTTCGACACCGCCTTGACGATGTCCTGGCAATCGTCGAACACGCCGGTGATGGCGATGTTGTGGATGTTCTCGTCCTGCAGGCTGAACATCTGCGCCTGCTGGAACGGGCTCATGCGGCCGTCGGGCGAGGTCATGAAGACACGCACGCCCTTCTTGCCGCGCATGGCGTATTCGGCCGCGCTGCCGGTGTCGCCGCTGGTCGCGCCGAGGATGTTGAGCTCCGCGCCGCGGCGGGCCAGCTCGTACTCGAACAGGTTGCCGAGCAGTTGCATCGCCATGTCCTTGAAGGCCAGCGTGGGGCCGTTGGACAGGGCTTCGAGGTACACGCCGTCCTCGAGCTCGCGCAGCGGCACGATCTCGTCGGTGCCAAACACTTCGGCGGTGTAGGTCTTCGCGCAAATCGCTTTCAGGTCGGCGGCCGGAATGTCGTCGATGTAGAGCGAGAGGATCTCGAACGCCAGTTCGGCGTACGGCAGCGCGCGCCATTTGGCGAGCGTGGCAGTGTCGACCTGCGGATACGCCTCGGGCAGATAGAGGCCGCCATCGGGCGCAAGGCCTTCGAGGAGAATTTCGCAGAAGCGCTTGCGGTCCGGGTGGCCGCGGGTGCTCAGGTAGTTCACTTCAACTCTTCCTTGCGGATGCGCACGATGGGTTCGAGCACGGTGGGCAGCGCCTGCAGCTCGGCCATCACGTCGTTGACGGTGCCTTCGCGCGCGTCGTGCGTGAGGATGATCAGGTCGGTCTGCGTGGAACCTTCGCCGCCCACTTCGTCGGCTTCGCGCTGCAGCACGGCATCGATGCTGATACCGGCGGTGGCCAGCAGGCCCGTGACCTTGGCTAGCACGCCGGCCTGGTCGGCCACGCGCAGGCGCAGGTAGTAGCTGGTGACAACTTCCGACATCGGCAGCACCTTCAGGTCGCTCATCGCGTCGGGATGGAAGGCCAGGTGCGGCACGCGGTGCGCGGCGTCGGCAGTATGCAGGCGGGTGATGTCGACGAGGTCGGCGATCACGGCGCTGGCGGTCGGCTCGCTGCCTGCGCCTTTGCCGTAGTAGAGCGTGGTGCCCACGGCGTCGCCGTGCACCACCACCGCGTTCATCGCACCTTCGACGTTGGCCAGCAGGCGCTTCGAGGGCACCAGCGAGGGGTGCACGCGCAGTTCGATGCCCTTGGCAGTGCGCTTGGTCACGCCCAGCAGCTTGATGCGATAGCCCAACTGCTCGGCGTACCTGATGTCCTGCGCGGCGAGCTTGGTGATGCCCTCGATGTGGGCCTTGTCGAACTGCACCGGAATGCCGAAGGCGATGGCACTCATCAGCGTGACCTTGTGGCCGGCGTCGACGCCCTCGATGTCGAAGGTCGGGTCGGCTTCGGCGTAGCCCAGGCGTTGCGCTTCCTTCAGCACGGTCGCGAAATCCAGGCCCTTGTCGCGCATCTCGGACAGGATGAAGTTGGTGGTGCCGTTGATGATGCCGGCCAGCCACTGGATGCTGTTGGCCGTGAGGCCTTCACGCAGCGCCTTGATGATCGGGATGCCGCCGGCCACCGCCGCCTCGAAGGCCACCATCACGCCCTTGGCGTGCGCGGCCGCGAAGATCTCGGTGCCGTGCACGGCGAGCAATGCCTTGTTGGCCGTGACCACGTGCTTGCCGGCCGCAATGGCCTCGAGCACGAGCTGCTTGGCGATGCCATAGCCGCCGATCAGCTCGATGACGATGTCGATGTCGGGGTTGGCGATGACTTCGCGCGCATCGCTGACCACCTTGACGCTTTCGCCGGCCACTTCGCGGGCGCGGGCAGTGTCGAGGTCGGCCACCATGGTGATCTCGATGCCGCGGCCAGCGCGGCGCTTGATCTCTTCCTGGTTGCGCTGGAGCACCTTGAAGGTGCCGCTGCCGACCGTGCCTGCGCCGAGCAGGCCTACTTGGATGGGTTTCATTGGGAGAGTCGCGTTCATGGTTTCGATGGGGTGGCGGCAGCAGTGATGCAGGCAGGCTTCATGGCCGCGACTGGCGGCGCAGGCGGTACTGTTCCAGGAACCTCGCGATGCGGTTGATGGCCTCGCGCAGGTCGTCTTCATGGGGCAGGAACACGATGCGGAAGTGATCCGGCGTGGCCCAGTTGAAGCCGGTGCCCTGCACCAGCATCACGCGGGTTTCCTTCAGCAGTTCGAGGAAGAACTGGCGATCGTCCTCGATCGGATAGACCTCGGGATCGAGCTTGGGGAACATGTAGAGCGCGGCGCTCGGCTTGACACAGCTCACGCCCGGAATGGCGGTGATGAGTTCGTAGGCCAGGTCGCGCTGGCGGCGCAGCCGGCCGCCCTCGCACACGAGGTCGTTGATGCTCTGGTAGCCGCCGAGCGCCGTCTGGATGGCCCACTGGCCGGGCACGTTGGCGCACAGGCGCATGTTCGAGAGCATGTTCAGGCCCTCGATGTAGTCCTGCGCGCTGCGCTTGTCGCCCGACACCACGAGCCAGCCGGCGCGGTAGCCGCACGAGCGGTAGCTCTTGGAGAGCGAATTGAAGGTGAGCGTGAGCACGTCGCTCGACAGGCTGGCGATGGCGGTGTGCTTCACGCCGTCGTACAGGACCTTGTCGTAGACCTCGTCGGCGAAGATCACGAGGCCGTGCTCGCGCGCGATGGCCACGATGCTCTTGAGCAGCTCGTCGGAATACAGCGCACCGGTCGGGTTGTTCGGGTTGATGACCACGATGCCCTTGGTGCGCGGCGTGATCTTGGCGCGGATGTCGTCGAGATTCGGCATCCAGCCGTTGGCCTCGTCGCACAGGTAGTGCACCGGCGTGCCGCCCGACAGGCTCGTGGAGGCGGTCCACAGCGGGTAGTCGGGGGCCGGCAGCAGCAATTCGTCGCCGTCGTTGAGCAGCGCATTGGTGGACATGGCGATCAGCTCGCTGGCGCCGTTGCCGAGGTAGATGTCGTCGAGCGTGACGCCCGCGATGCCCTGCTTCTGCGTCTCGTGCATCACCGCCTTGCGTGCCGCGAAGACGCCCTTGCTGTCCGAATAGCCGGCCGAGGTGGGCAGGTTGCGGATCATGTCCTGCTGGATTTCCTCGGGAGCATCGAAACCGAACACGGCGAGGTTGCCGATGTTGAGCTTGATGATCTTCTGGCCGTCCTCTTCCATCTGCTTGGCGGCATCCATGATGGGACCGCGGATGTCATAGAGAACGTTGGCCAGCTTGGCCGATTTCTTGAGCTGCTTCAAAGGGCCCTCCCGGGCGCGGAAATTAACGGGTTGAACGGGTTGCTTACTCGAAGGCAAAGGCCCTTGCGAGCCCCGTGGCACTAGGGAAAACCTATAATTTGACCACAGTTCCCAGTGCCCAGATGAAGCTCCAGCCCGACAAATCCGACGCCCAGTCCCTTACCGCGCACGGCCCCGGCTGGGTGGCGATCAACAACGAAAAAGTCGAAGGCAGCGTGGTAGTGGGCTCGCGCGGCGAGCGCTTCGAATGGAATTGCTCGAGCTTCGACCAGCTCGGCGCCGAACATTTCGAGCAACTGGCCGCCCTGGGCGCGGAATTGATCATTTTCGGCAGCGGAAACCGCATCCGCTTTCCCCAACCCGGCTGGCTGAAACCCCTGATGGCGCAACGCACCGGTGTCGAGACCATGGACACCGCTGCAGCCTGCCGAACCTACAACATCCTGGCTGGAGAAGGCCGGCACGTGATCGCCGCCCTGCTGGTCGAGAGCCCGCCGCGTGGCTGAGAGAGGTGTTTTCGGGGTAAAATACCGGGTTGCGAACAGGCCAGCTACCCCTAAGTTAGCAACGACCAATCCTCCATTCCTTGAGCAAGTCCCGTCCGAAACGGGGCGAGAGGGCTCAGGAGCGGAATCTAACGGAGAAAACAAGTTTCATGGCGATCGTTGTCAACAAACCCATTCCTGAATTCGACGCCAACGCCACGGGCGGCCTCAAGGTCTCGAATACCTCGCATCTCGGCCATGTGCTGGTCATGTATTTTTACCCGAAAGATAACACTCCGGGTTGCACTACCGAAGCCATGCAGTTCCGCGACCGCTACAAGGACTTCGAAAAGGCCGGCGCCACGGTGTTCGGCGTATCCCGCGACAACATGAAGTCGCACGACGAGTTCAAGGCCAAGCTCGAGCTGCCCTTCGAACTCATCGCCGACACCGAAGAAAAAATGTGCCACATGTTCGGCGTGGTCAAGAACAAGATCATGTACGGCAAGAAGGTCAAGGGCATCGAACGCAGCACCTTCCTTATCGGCGCCGACGGCATCCTGAAGGCCGAATGGCGCGGGCTCAAGGTTCCCGGCCATGTCGACGACGTGCTCAAGGCCGTCAAGGCACTCAAGAAGGCCGCCTGACCGCCTCCCGGCGAGCCGGCCGTGCGCTTTTCCGCTCTTGCGTGGGAAATGCCCAACGCAGTGCGTAAAGTGCCTCCGGCGCGTCATCCGCGGTGTGCATAATGGGCTCATGCCGTTGAGCTCCACGACCGCATCCCCCGAACAAAGCCGCCTTGGTCTTCAGGCGGCTTTTTTGTTTTCTGGTTCCCACTTTCTGCGAGCGATCTGACACATGCCATTGCCTCCCGCCCCCACGAAACGCGCTGCATTGCTCTCGCCGGACGCGATCGACGCACCCGCCCGGTCCTCGCACAGGGGTTCGCGCCGTTCCGGCGATTCGCGCGCTGACGAGACCACGGCGCGCAGCCCGCAGCCGCTGGAACTGTTCGACAGCCTCGGCACCGACAGTGCCGGCGGCGGCGACACTGTGCGACCGGCACGCCGGGCCAAGTCGAAACCGGCGCCCGTACCCGTGAGCGCGCCCCAGCCGCAAGCCCTCATCCAGGTCGAGACGAAGGCACCGGTCGTCGCCACCCCCCCCGCCCCGGCCCCGGCGCCGCAGGCACCGGCACGGCCCAAACGCAGCAAGTCCACCGGCCCCGCCAAGCTGTTCGTGCTCGACACGAACGTGCTGCTGCATGACCCGATGTGCCTGTTCCGCTTCGAGGAGCACGACATCTTCCTGCCGATGATCGTGCTGGAAGAGCTGGACGGCCACAAGAAAGGCACCACCGAAGTCGCGCGCAACGGCCGCCAGACCAGCCGCACGCTCGACGCGCTCGCTGGCGCCCAGGATGCCGACATCGACAAGGGCCTGAAGCTCGACACCACCGGCCACCGCGAAGCCGGCGGCCGGCTGTTCTTCCAGACCGCTCCGCTCGACTACTCGCTGCCGATCAGCCTGCCCCAAGGCAAGGCCGACAACCAGATCCTGGGCGTGGTGCACGCGCTGCGCGACGAGTACGCCAAGGACCGGCCGGGCAAGCCGAAGCAGGAAGTGGTGCTGGTGTCGAAGGACATCAACATGCGCGTCAAGGCGCGTGCGCTGGGCCTGGCCGCCGACGACTACCAGAACGACAAGACGCTGGAAGACGGCGACCTGCTGTACGCCGGCTCGCTGGCGCTGCCGCCCGACTTCTGGACCCGCCAGAGCAAGACGGTCGAGAGCTGGCAGAGCGGCAGCAACACCTTCTACCGGATCAGCGGTCCGCTGGTGCCCAACCTGTACATCAACCAGTTCGTCTTCTTCGAGGCACCGGGCGAGCCGAGCATGTACGCGCGCGTCACCGAGATCCGCGACAAGACCGCGGTACTCAAGACGCTGAAGGACTACAGCTCGGGCAAGAACGCGGTCTGGGGCGTGAACACGCGCAACCGCGAGCAGAACTTCGCGATGAACCTGCTGATGGACCCGGAGATCGACTTCGTCACGCTGACCGGCACCGCCGGCACCGGCAAGACCCTGATGGCGCTGGCCTCCGGCCTCACGCAGGTGCTCGACGACCGCCGCTACACCGAGATCATCATGACCCGCGCGACCGTGAGCGTGGGTGAAGACATCGGCTTCCTGCCCGGCACCGAAGAAGAAAAGATGGGCCCCTGGATGGGGGCGCTCGACGACAACCTCGAGTTCCTGGCCAAGGGCGACGGCGGCGGCGCCGGCGAGTGGGGCCGCGCGGCCACCAACGAGCTGATCCGCAGCCGCATCAAGGTCAAGAGCATGAACTTCATGCGCGGGCGCACCTTCCTCAACAAGTACGTGATCATCGACGAGGCGCAGAACCTCACGCCCAAGCAGATGAAAACGCTGATCACCCGTGCCGGCCCAGGCACCAAGATCATCTGCATGGGCAATCTCGCTCAGATCGACACGCCGTACCTCACGGAAGGCTCCTCGGGCCTCACCTTCGCAGTCGACAAGTTCAAGGGCTGGCCGCACGGCGGGCACATCACGCTGGCGCGCGGCGAACGCTCGCGGCTGGCGGATTTCGCGAGCGACGTGCTCTAAGCCGCGACTCCTGGCCGACAAGAGCCCGCGTGTGCCCCCAGGGGCATCGCGGGCATTTTTTCGCCTGCGATGACAGCCTACTGACAAGACGCTGTCAGGAGCCGGTCCGCACCATCGGGGCTCCTTCAACCACACGAAAGAACACCCATGTACAAGCAGAACGCCATCAGCTGGTTCGAGATCCCCGTCGCCGACATGGACCGTGCGCAAACCTTCTACGAAACCGTGCTGGCCCGCAAGCTGCGCCGCGAGAACTTCGGCGGCCAGACATTGGCCGTGTTCCCCTACGACGATCCCGCCACCGGCGGCGCCCTGCAGGCCGGCGCCAACGCAAGCGCGCGCGCCGGCACAGGCATCCGCATCTACCTCGACTGCATGCCCAGCATCGACGCCGTGCTCGCGCGGGTCGAGGCGGCCGGCGGCCAGATCGTGGCGCCCAAGTCCGCTTTGCCGCCTGGCATGGGCTTCATCGCCCACCTGCGCGACACCGAAGGCAACGAAGTCGGCCTGCACTCCCTGGAGTGATCCCGCCATGACGCAACGCAACTGGATCGCCGTGGCCAGCGCCGAGCATGCACGGCGCGGCCGCGACCACCAGCCGCTCGGCTTCATGCAGGTCGGCCATGGCAAGCATGCGCCGCTCAAGCGGGTTGCGGCGGGCGACCGCGTCGTCTACTACTCGCCGGCCACGGTGTTCGGCGGCACGGACAAGCTGCAGAGCTTCGTGTCGATCGGCGTCGTGCAGCCCGGCGAGCCTTACGAGTTCGACATGGGCGACGGCTTCGTGCCGTGGCGCCGCGACGTGGCCTACACGGCCGGGCAGGAGGCACCGATCGCGCCATTGATCGAGCGCCTGGCCTTCATCGAGAACCCCAGGCAATGGGGCTACAAGTTTCGCTTTGGCATGTTCGACGTCACCGATGCCGACATGAAGCTGATCGCCCGGGCCATGAAGGCCGATCCGAAGACGCTGGCACTTTGAGAACAAGCCCCATGGAACCTATCCGCCAACACCTGGACGCCTTCCGCGTCGCGGGCCTCACCGCCCGCACTACCAACCATGAAGAGAACGATCCCGCAACGGCCCGCATCGGCGCACTGTGGGATCGGTTCTTCGGCGAACAGACATACGAGTCGACGCCGCACCGCACCGCTGACGTCCGCCTCTTCGGCGTCTATTCGGCCTACGAGTCGGACACCCGCGACGCCTTCGACGTGACGACGGGCGTCGCCGTCTCGGGCGGCGAAGGCAGCCTTGCCATCGAGGCCGGCGACTACCTTGTGTTCACCGGCCAGGGCAAGATGCCGCAGATGATCATCGCCACCTGGCAGCGCATCTGGCAGTATTTCGAGGCTCACCCGGAAATCGCGCGCAGCTACCGCAGCGATTTCGAAGCCTACGAAGGGCCAGACAGGGTGGCGGTCCACATCGGAGTTTCATGAGCATCAGGAAAAACCGGCGCACCCGGCTGGCCGGCCGCCTTCATCTGCCGAACGTCGGGGCGGCCGTACAGCGCGGCAAGCACTGCTTCGTCGAAGGCTTCGCGAAGAAACTCACCGAAACCCGCTGATGCGCCGCGCCGACCGCCTCTTCCAACTCGTGCAGCTCATCCGCGGACGCCGGCTCACCACGGCTGCGTTCCTGGCGCAGCGCCTCGAGGTGTCGGAGCGCACGGTGTACCGCGACGTGGCCGACCTGCAGCACCAAGGCGTGCCCATAGAGGGCGAGGCCGGCGTGGGTTATCGGCTGGGCGCGGGCTTCGAACTGCCGCCGCTGATGTTCACGCAGGACGAAGCCTCGGCACTGATGGCCGCGGCGCGGCTCGCGCAGAGCTGGGTCGATCCGGCGCTGGCGCGCGACATCGAGAGCGGGCTGGGCAAGATCCTGTCGGTGCTGCCACCGGCGGCACGCGTCTCGGCCGAGGCGCTGGCACTCTATGCCCCTGCGATGGGCCTGGACGACACGCTGCGCACGCGGCTGCAGACGCTGCGCGAGGCGGTGCAGTCGCACAACAAGTTGCGATTGAGCTACCACGATGTGTCGGGCGATGCGAGCGAACGCACGGTTCGGCCGCTCGGCTGCTTCTATTGGGGCAAGGTCTGGACGCTCTCGACCTGGTGCGAGCTGCGCAACGACTTCCGCGGCTTTCGCCTGGACCGCATGGACACGATCGAAATGCTGCCCGAGCGCTTTCGTGACGAACCCGGCAAGACGCTGGCCGACCTGCTGCGGCAGGTGAAGGCCGAGACGGCGCACGGCAAAACGATAAAGCAGAAGCCGCCGGCCTCGCTGCCCCGGCCTGGCGGCAACGTTGGCTGACGCGCTGCGTCAGTACTGGTCGTTGTTGCTGTAGCCCACCAGGTTCTCGAACTTGGTGATCGGCTTCAGGAAGGCCAGTTTGACGGTGCCGGTCGGGCCGTTGCGGTGCTTGCTGATGATCACCTCGGCCACACCCGGCTCCTTCGACTCCTTGTTGTAGTAGTCGTCGCGGTAGATGAACATGATGATGTCCGCGTCCTGCTCGATGGCGCCGGATTCGCGCAGGTCGCTCATCATGGGGCGCTTGTCGGTGCGGCTTTCCACGCCTCGGCTGAGCTGCGACAGCGCGATCACCGGGCACTTGAGTTCCTTGGCCAGCATCTTCAGGCCGCGCGAGATTTCGCCCACGGCCGTGGCGCGGTTCTCGTCGCCCGAGCTGCTGGTCGACATCAGCTGCAGGTAGTCGACCACGATCAGGCCAAGGCGCCCGTACTGGCGCGCAAGCCGGCGCGCGTTGGCACGCAGTTCGCTGGTCGACAGGCCCGGCGTTTCGTCGATGTGCAGCGACACGGTGCGAAGCTTCTCGATGGCTTCGGTGAGGCGCGGCCATTCCTCGTCGCTGAGCTTGCCGGTGCGCAGGTGGCCCTGGTCGATGCGCCCGATGGAGCCGACGATACGCACCGCGAGCTGCGAGGCACCCATTTCCATCGAGAACACCGCCACCGGCAGCCCCTCCTCGAGCGCCACGTGCTCGGCGATGTTGATCGCGAGCGAGGTCTTGCCCATCGATGGACGCGCAGCCAGCACGATCATGTCGCCCGGCTGCAGGCCGGAGGTCATCTTGTCGAAGTCGTGGAAGCCGGTGCGAATGCCCGTGATGTCGTTCGGGTTCTCGGCCATTTCGGTCACGCGGTCGAGCAGCTCGACCACCAGGGAATCCATGCTCTGGAAGCCCTGCTTCATCCGCGTGCCTTCTTCGCCGATGTTGAAGATCTTCTGCTCGGCCTCGTCGAGGATCTTGTCGACCGCCTTGCCCTGCGGGTTGAAAGCGTTGGTCGCAATCTCGTCGCTGGCGGTGACAAGTTTGCGCAGGATCGAGCGCTCGCGCACGATCTCTGCATAGCGGCGGATGTTGCTCGCGCTGGGCACGTACTGCGCGAGCGAGTTCAAATACACCAGCCCGCCGATCTCGTCGGCCTTGCCGAGGTTCTGCAGTTGCTCGTAGACCGTGATCACATCGGCCGGCTTGCTGGCATTGATCAGCCCACCGATGGCGGCATAGATCAGCTTGTGCTCGTGGCGATAGAAGTCGCCGTCGACCAGCAGGTCGCCCATTCGGTCCCAGGCGCCGTTGTCGAGCAGCAGGCCGCCGAGCACGCTCGATTCGGCCTCGATGGAGTGAGGCGGAATGCGCAGTTGAGCGACTTGGCGATCGGCCGACGGGTCATTGTCGGCATAGGAGAAAACGGCGGACATGGACTTCCCTTGCAACCCTGCATGCTAAGCCGCGCACGCGGATGCGCGTGTGGACAAGGTTGTGAATAAACAGTGATCTTCCAGTGCAATCGACTGGATAACCCGAGCGCAGAAAAAGAAAAGCCGCCCGAAGGCGGCTTTTGCTGCAGCGCACTAAGGCGCCGTGGACGATCAGGCGGTTTCGCCGTAGACCGTCACGGTGATGTCGACCACCACGTCGGTGTGCAGCGCAACGCTCACGGTGCTGTCGCCAACAACCTTGATCGGGCCATTGGGCAGGCGCACTTGCGACTTGGCGACCTTGTAGCCTTGCTTGCCCAGTTCTTCGGCGATGTCGCCGTTGGTGACCGAGCCGAACAGACGGCCGTCGACGCCAGCCTTTTGCGTCAGCTTGACGGTCGTGCCACCGAGCTTTTCGCCTTGGGCTTGCGATTCGGCCAGCTTGGCAGCCGCAGCCTTTTCGAGTTCGACGCGCTTGGCTTCGAATTCAGCCTTGTTGGCGGCGGTAGCACGGCGGGCGCGGCCCGTCGGGATCAGGAAGTTGCGTGCATAGCCGTCCTTGACCTTGACGATATCGCCCAGGCCGCCGACGTTGAGAACCTTGTCCAGAAGAATGATTTGCATGGTCTCGGCTCCTTAGACGCGGTGCTGGTCGCTGTACGGCACCATGGCCAGGAAGCGCGCGCGCTTGATGGCGGTGTTCAGCTGGCGTTGGTAGATCGCGCGCGTGCCGGTCAGGCGTGCGGGGATGATCTTGCCGTTTTCGCTGATGAAGTCACGCAGCGTGTCGATGTCCTTGTAGTCGATTTCTTCGACGCCAGCGACGGTGAAGCGGCAGAAGCGCTTGCGCTTGAACAGCAGCGACTGGGTGTTGCGCTTCGGGCGCTTGTCTTTGTTGAATTTCTTGAACGTGGCCATTTGGGGACCTCTTGTCGAAAATTAATCTTGCTGAAAATCCTGGATATGCAGGACCGGATGCTTGCCGTTGCCCGGTGTCGCCAGGAAGCCCTGAAAACGCCAGAGACTTCCCATCGACTGTCTTGCGAGCCGTTCGGCGATGGCGCCGAAGGCAACGGCCTTGAGGGCCGTCTTCACCTGCCTGGGTTTGCCTGCCTCCTGGAGCGTCGACTCGTGTTCGAGCTTCAGATCGATGGCGGGCAAGCCGGCTGGCGTGTATCGCAGGGCTCCGAGTTCGGCAACGGAGGCGGTCAGCAGAAGCTGGTTGACCCCGGTTGCCGTAGCGGCAGCAGTCACGCCATCAGTTGTTGTTGGCGGCGTATTCGGCCTGCTGGGCCTTGCGGGCTTCTTCGCGCTCGACCGTCTTCATCATCGACGAAGGACCGGTTTCAGCCTTCTTCTTCTGGACGGTGAGGTGACGCAGCACGGCATCGTTGAACTTGAACGCGTGTTCCAGTTCGCCCATCACGGCTTGTTCAGCTTCGATGTTGACGCACAGGTAGTGAGCCTTGTTGAGCTTGTTGATCTGGTAGGCCAGCTGACGGCGGCCCCAGTCTTCAACGCGGTGGACCTTGCCGCCGCCGGCCGTGATCAGGCCCTTGTAACGCTCCAGCATGGCCGGAACTTGTTCGCTCTGATCCGGGTGGATCAGCAAAATGATTTCGTAGTGACGCATGGCACTCCTTGTGGATTCTTCCGAAGAAGAGGAAAAGCCACCTGCAGCGTCGGGCGCAGTGTGGCAAGGCAAAGCCGGCGATTATAGCCCTGTATCGGCCATCCCGGCAAGATTCAGTCGTTGAGGGCCTTGTCGAGCGCCGCGGCCTTCTCAGGGCCGACGGCGGCTCGGATCTTCGGCGCCAGCGCCACGAGGTCCTCGTAGCTGGTGGTGCCCTCGACCTGCAGGTTGAGCCGGAAACCCATCAGGCCCAGGCTGCCGGTGAGTTGCGTGGCGATCGGATAGGCGTCCTTGTACCGCTGCTGCTTGCTGCGCCCGGAGCCAGCAGCATCCGCAGCCGGCTTCGGAACTTCGGGGGCCGCGGCCTCCCCGGTCGGCGTCGCCGCAGGCTTGCCGCCCACCGGCGCCAGCACGCCCAGTTCCATCATCTGGTTGATGTCCTCCGCGGTGATGCCCATGCCGGCGGCGATCACGTCATCCACCGAGCGCTTGCCGTCGAACAGGATGAACGCCGATCGCTGGCGCGGCGTGAGCGGCACCGAGCGATCCTTGAGAACCTGCTGGCCGGCGTCTGTCTTTACAAGAATCATGATGGTGTCCCCCGCGAGCTGCCGGGATGCGCCCCGTTAAGCCGCAAGTCTGACATCGGAAACGCATCTTGTTTCAATGACACCAAGCTGACGCGGGAAATCCCCCTGTGGGGATTCCCGCAGTCTGTCGCGCGGCGGGCACATGGCCCAATGCCTTTTGCGGGTCAGCGCTTGGCGAGCTGCTGCCAGGTGTCGATCACACTGTCGGGATTCAGCGAGATCGATTCGATCCCCTGCTCCGCCAGCCATAGTGCGAAGTCCGGATGGTCGCTGGGGCCCTGGCCGCAGATACCGACGTACTTGCCCTGGTCCTTGCAGGCCTTGATGGCACGGCTCAGCATCGCCTTGACGGCCGGGTCGCGCTCGTCGAAGTCGGCGGCCAGAAGTTCGAGGCCCGAGTCGCGGTCCAGGCCCAGCGTGAGCTGGGTCAGGTCGTTCGAGCCGATCGAAAAGCCGTCGAAGTACTGCAGGAACTCATCCGCCAGGATGGCATTGCTCGGCACCTCGCACATCATGATCAGCTTGAGTTCGTTCTCGCCGCGCTTCAGGCCGTGCTCGGCGAGCAGGCCGGTCACGCGCTCGGCCTGGCCCAGCGTGCGCACGAAGGGCACCATGATCTGAACGTTGGTCAGGCCCATGTCGTTGCGCACGCGCTTGAGCGCTTCGCATTCCATCGCGAAGGCTTCGCCGAAATCGGCGCTCAGGTAGCGCGCGGCGCCGCGGAAGCCCAGCATCGGGTTTTCTTCTTCCGGCTCGTAGCGGCTGCCGCCGATCAGCTTGCGGTACTCGTTCGACTTGAAGTCGGACAGGCGCACGATGACGGGCTTTGGCCAGAACGCGGCCGCGATGGTCGCGATGCCTTCGGCCACCTTGTCGACGTAGAACGCGCGCGGCGAGGCGTGGCCGCGCGCCACCGACTCGACGGCCTTCTTCAGGTCGTTGTCGACGTTCGGATAGTCGAGGATTGCCTTCGGATGCACGCCGATATTGTTGTTGATGATGAACTCCAGGCGGGCCAGGCCCACGCCGTGGTTCGGCAACTGCGCGAAGTCGAAGGCGAGCTGCGGGTTGCCCACGTTCATCATGATCTTGAGGTCGATCTCGGGCATCACGCCGCGCTGCACTTCGGTCACTTCGGTCTCGAGCAGGCCGTCGTAGATGAAGCCGGTGTCACCCTCGGCGCAGCTCACGGTCACCAGCGTGCCGTCCTTCAGCAGATCGGTCGCGTCACCGCAGCCGACCACGGCCGGAATGCCCAGTTCGCGCGCGATGATGGCCGCGTGGCAGGTGCGCCCGCCACGGTTGGTGACGATGGCGGCGGCGCGCTTCATCACCGGCTCCCAGTTGGGATCGGTCATGTCGGTGACGAGCACGTCGCCGGCCTGTACCTTGTCCATTTCGCTGATGCTGTGCACGAGCCTCACGGGGCCGGTGCCGATCTTCTGGCCGATGGCACGGCCTTCGGCCAGCACGGCACCCTTGCCCAGCAGCTTGTAGCGCTGCTCGGCCTTGCCTTGCTGCTGGCTCTTCACCGTCTCGGGGCGCGCCTGCAGGATGTAGAGCTGGCCGTCGGTGCCGTCCTTCCCCCACTCGATGTCCATCGGACGGCCATAGTGTTCTTCGATGACCAGCGCGTACCTGGCGAGCTGCTCGACGTCGGCGTCGCTCAGCGAATAGCGGTTGCGCTGCTCCGCCTTGACGTCGGTGGTCTTCACCAGCTTGCCGCTCGCCTTTTTCTCTTCAGGCGTGGCGAATTCCATCTGGATCAGCTTGGAGCCGAGGTTGCGGCGGATCACGGCCTTCTTGCCGGCCTTGAGGGTCGGCTTGTGGACGTAGAACTCGTCAGGATTCACGGCGCCCTGCACCACCGTTTCGCCGAGGCCGTAGCTGGAGGTGATGAACACCACGTCTTCGAAGCCCGATTCGGTGTCGATGGTGAACATCACGCCGGCGGCGCCGAGGTCGGAACGCACCATGCGCTGCACGCCGGCCGACAGCGCGACCACGTCGTGCTCGAAGCCCTTGTGCACGCGGTAGCTGATGGCGCGATCGTTGTAGAGGGAGGCGAACACCTCCTTCATCTTGTGCAGTACGTCGTCGATGCCGACGACGTTCAGGAAGGTCTCTTGCTGGCCGGCGAACGAGGCGTCGGGCAGGTCTTCGGCGGTGGCCGAGGAACGCACGGCAAACGAGGCGGCGGGGTTACCGGCGCTCAGCGTGGCGAAGGCCTCGCCGATGGCTTTTTGCAGGTCGGCCGGGAAAGGCTGGGCCTCGACCATGGCGCGAATCTCGGCGCCGGCGGCGGCCAGCGCGCGCACGTCTTCGGTGTCGAGCGCGGCGAGGCGCTTGCTGATCTTGTCGGCCAGGCCGTCGTGGGCCAGGAACTGTCGGAATGCGTGGGCCGTGGTCGCGAAACCGGTCGGCACCCGCACGCCCTGCGGCAGCTGCGAGATCATTTCGCCGAGGCTGGCGTTCTTGCCGCCAACCGCCTCGACGTCGGTCATTCTCAGGTTTTCAAACGGTACGACCAGGGCGGTCGCGTCGAAAAGTGCAGACATGGGAAAGCTCCAGAAGTTGAAACCGGTGCCGCATGCAGACGGCGCGGCACGATCGTTGTCGTTGCTTTGGGTGCGAGCGCGGTGTGCATGGAAAGAATTGGGGTTGGGAAAGCGGATTCCCGATAATGGCCCGGATTGTAGGCGTGGCAAGGTCGCGCGCGCCGCAGGACAAGGCCGCAAGACCATGCATACACGCACTGTTTTCTTCATTTCCGACGGCACCGGCATCACCGCCGAGACCTTCGGCAACGCCGTTCTGGCCCAATTCGAGATGAAACCGCGCCATGTCCGGCTGCCTTTCACCGACACGGTCGACAAGGCACACCAGGCGGTGCGGCAGATCAATCACACCGCCGAAATCGAGGGCGTCCGCCCCATCGTCTTCACCACGCTGGCCAACATGGACGTGCTGGAAGTGATCGAAACCGGCTGCAAGGGCATGCTGCTCGACATGTTCGGCACCTTCGTGCGGCCCCTGGAAATCGAACTGGCCGTGAAGTCGAACCACCGCATCGGCCGCTTCAGCGACGTCAGCAAGAGCAAGGAATACAACGCCCGCATCGCGGCCATCGACTTCAGCCTGGCGCACGACGATGGCCAGAGCAACCGCGACCTGCAGGGCGCCGACGTGATCCTGGTTGGCGTGAGCCGCAGCGGCAAGACGCCCACCTCGCTCTACCTGGCGATGCAGCACGGCCTCAAGGCCGCCAACTACCCGCTGATTCCGGAGGATTTCGACCGCCGCCAGCTGCCGCCGGCCCTGATGCCGCACCGCAAGAAGATCTTCGGCCTGACGATCCAGCCCGAGCGCCTGAGCGAGATCCGCAACGAGCGGCGCCCCGATTCGCGCTATGCCAGCCTCGAGAACTGCCGCCACGAGGTGAGCGAGGCTGAGGCGATGATGCGACGCGCCGGCATCCGCTGGCTGTCGACCACCACCAAGTCGATCGAGGAGATCGCGACGACGATCCTGCAGGAACTGCGGCCGGAGCGGCTGAACTACTGAGACTTCAAAGAAAAGGGGCCATCGACTTGCGATGACCCCTTCTTGCATCGGGCAGCCGGTCAGGCAGCCGCCGGCGCGGCGGGCGCCGAAGTGCGGATCAGGTGGTCGAATGCACCGAGCGCCGCCTTCGCGCCGTCGCCGGCCGCGATGATGATCTGCTTGAACGGCACGGTCGTCACATCGCCTGCCGCGAACACGCCGGGCACCGAGGTCTGGCCGCGCGCGTCGACGAGGATCTCGCCGTGCTTCGACAGCTCGACCGTGCCCTTGAGCCAGTCGGTGTTGGGCACGAGGCCGATCTGGATGAACACGCCTTCAAGCTCGACCTTCTTCAGCTCGCCCGTCGCACGGTCCTTGTAGACCAGGCCGTTGACCTTCTGGTCGCCGGTGATCTCGGTGGTCTGCGCGTTGGTGAAGATGTCGACGTTCTTCAGGCTCTGGAGCTTGCGCTGCAGCACGGCGTCGGCGCGCAGGGCCGTGTCGAACTCGATCAGCGTGACGTGGCCCACGATGCCGGCCAGGTCGATCGCCGCTTCGACGCCCGAGTTGCCGCCGCCGATCACCGCGACGCGCTTGCCCTTGAACAGCGGGCCGTCGCAGTGGGGGCAATAGGCCACGCCCTTGTTCTTGAACTCGTGCTCGCCGGGCACGTTGATGTTGCGCCAGCGCGCGCCGGTCGAGATGATGACCGACTTGCTCTTGAGCGAGGCGCCGCTTTCGAGTTGCACTTCGATCAGGCCGTTGCCGGGCACCAGCGCCTTGGCACGCTGCAGATTCATGATGTCGACGTCGTAGTCGCGCACATGTTCCTCGAGCGCATGCGCGAACTTCGGTCCTTCGGTTTCCTTGATCGAGATGAAGTTCTCGATGCCCAGCGTGTCTAGCACCTGGCCGCCGAAGCGCTCCGAGGCCACGCCGGTGCGGATGCCCTTGCGCGCCGCGTACACAGCCGCAGCGGCGCCGGCAGGACCGCCGCCGACGATCAGCACGTCGAACGGATCCTTGGCGGCAATCTTCTTCGCTTCGCGCTCGACGCCGCTGGTGTCGATCTTGGCGAGGATTTCCTCCAGGCTCATGCGGCCCTGGCCGAACTCGGTGCCGTTGAGGAACAC
The DNA here is from genome assembly GCF_056395365.1 of Variovorax sp. 10L421. NCBI lineage: Bacteria > Pseudomonadati > Pseudomonadota > Betaproteobacteria > Burkholderiales > Comamonadaceae > Variovorax > Variovorax sp. 10L421. The sequence continues at coordinate 74,116 of NZ_JBFTJJ010000011.1, read as the reverse complement.
GGTCGGCACGGCCATCACTTGCCGTTCCTTCACTTCGTCCTGGAAGGTGCCGCCTTCGATCATGGTGGTGCGGATGCGCGGGTTCTGCACTGCCATCAGGTTCAGCGCCTGGACCACGTCGGGGCAGTTGTGGCAGGTGAGCGAGACGTAGATCTCGAACTCGAAATCGCCGTCGAGCGCCTTGATCTGGTCGAGCACTGCCTGCTCGACCTTGGGGGGATAGCCGCCGATCTGYAGCAAGGCAAGGATCAGCGAAGTGAATTCATGGCCCATCGGCAGGCCGGCAAAACGCGGGCCGTGGTTTTCGCTCGGGCGATTGACCGAGAACGAGGGCTTGCGGTGGTTGTCGTCGCGGCTTTCGGTCAGCTTGACCAGCGGCGAGGCTTCGGCGACGTCCTTCAGCAGCGACAGCATCTCGCCCGAGGCCTTGCCGTCGTCGAGCGAGGCGACGATCTCGATCGGCTGCGTGGCGCGTTCGAGGTAACTCTTCAATTGGGCTTTGGTGCTGGCGTCGAGCATGAGGGACTCTCTTTCGATAACTGGAAACTATCAACTGGGGACGAAAAAGCCCGGGGCCTCGTGAGCGCCCGGGCTTTCGCGCGGGGCGCTTAGATCTTGCCGACGAGGTCGAACGACGGTGCGATGGTCTTGTCGCCTTCATTCCACTTGGCCGGGCAGACTTCGTTCGGGTGGGCGGCGGTGTAGACCGCTGCCTTGAGCTTGCGCAGGGTTTCCTTGACGTCGCGGGCGATTTCGTTGGAGTGCACTTCGGCGGTCTTGATGATGCCCTCGGGGTTGATCACGAAGGTGCCGCGCAGTGCCAGGCCTTCTTCGGGGATGTGCACGCCGAAAGCGTTGGTCAGCGTGTGGGTCGGGTCGCCCACCAGCGGGAACTTGGCCTTGCCGACGGCCGGCGACGTGTCGTGCCAGACCTTGTGCGAGAAGTGCGTGTCGGTGGTCACGATGTAGACCTCGGCACCCAGCTTCTGGAACTCGGGGTAGTTGTCGGCCGCGTCTTCGACTTCGGTCGGGCAGTTGAAGGTGAAGGCCGCCGGCATGAAGATCAGCACGGACCACTTGCCCTTGAGCGTCTCGTCGGACACATCGATGAACTTGCCGTTGAGGTAGGCCTGGGTCTTGAAGGGTTGGACTTGGGTGTTGATCAGGGACATGGTGATTCCTTGGATGCTTCGGGTGGACAAAAGTAAGTGCGAGCCATGAGTATAACTACCAAATAAGACACATTAATAGCATTGAACTATCGACAACATCGGTGCGGCCTATGAAAAACAAAGGCGTCCTCGCCTTCGTTGCCCGCCCGAATACGAACGCCTATCACCCTCGTACGCATGCAGACCGACTGCGCAGGGGAATGCTTGCGCGGGCCCTCCGAGGAACCGGACAATCCCCTCTTTCAGAACAAGGAAAACGATCATGAAGGGCGACCCCAAGGTCATCGAACATCTGCAGGCGCAGCTCAAGAACGAGCTCACTGCAATCAACCAGTACTTCCTCCACTACCGCATGCTCAAGCACTGGGGCCTGGACAAGCTGGCGAAGAAGGAATACGAGGAATCGATCGGCGAGATGAAGCATGCCGACAAGCTGATGGACCGCATCTTCATGCTCGACGGCCTGCCGAACCTGCAGGACCTGGGCAAGCTGAACATCGGCGAAGACGTGCCGGAACTGCTGCGCTGCGACCTCGGCGCCGAAACCGGCGCGCAAGCGACCATCAAGGACGGCATCGCGCATTGCGAATCGGTGCGCGACTATGTCTCGCGCGACCTGTTGCAGGAAATCCTGGACGACACGGAAGAGCACATCGACTTCCTCGAAACCCAGATCGACCTGATCGACAAGGTCGGGGTGCAGAACTACCTGCAATCGCAGATGGGCGAACTCGAATAAGCGAGGCTTTCGCGCCTGCCGATCAACGGGACTTCGGTCCCGTTTTTATTGCTTTACGCAACTCAACCAATCACGAATAGAAGTCACTCTCATTTGCACGGATAGAATCCGCGCCTTCGATGATGACTGCCGCCCGCCCCGACACCCGCCGACGAGCCTACTGGCTCAAGACCCTGCACGAATGGCATTGGGTGAGCTCGGCTATCTGCCTGATTGGCATGATCCTGTTCAGCGTCACGGGCTTCACGCTCAATCACGCGGGGCAGATCGAGGCCCGGCCGGCCGTCACGAAGCTGAGCGGTTCGGTCGATGAAGTCCTGCGCACGCAACTCGAAAAGCAGTTGCCAGCCGCCAAGGCCCTCAAGGGAAAGGCGCCCTTGCCCGCCGAACTGCAGGCCTGGGTGCAGAAGCACTGGGACATCGGTACCGCGGGCCGCGAGGCCGAGTGGTCGGACGACGAAATTTATCTCTCGCTCCCCCGCCCTGGCGGCGACGCCTGGCTGCGCCTGAGCCTGGCCGACGGCGAGATCGAGTACGAGCGCACCGACCGCGGCTGGCTCTCCTACTTCAACGACCTCCACAAGGGCCGCAACACCGGTGCCGCGTGGAGCTGGTTCATCGACATCTTCGCGGGCGCCGCACTGGTCTTCTCGATCACCGGCCTGTTCATTCTCAAGATGCATGCGGGCAACCGGCCGTTACGAGGGTGGCGAGTTGGAGGTCATCGACACCTATGGCTCGCACGAAGTGAAGCTGCCGGCCGGCGACCTCATTCTTTATCCGGCCAGCAGCCTGCACCGCGTCCACCCCGTGACCCGGGGGGCTCGGATCTGTTCGTTTTTCTGGCTGCAGAGCATGGTGCGCAGCGACCAGCAGCGCGGCATGCTGTTCGAACTCGACCAGAACATCCAGAAACTTCGTGCGCGCTTCGGCGAAGGCGAGGAAACCGTGGCGCTGACCGGCCACTACCACAACCTGCTTCGGCTCTGGTCCGAGGTCTGAATCCCGGGATCTGGCTCACTTGCATGAATCAGTAACACATGGTTATTGTGAATGCGATGGATTCTTATTTATAATCAAGCAAATCCAACAGCCAGCCAACTGCCGCTTTCACAGCCATGATCGTTTGCGTCTGCCGCCGAGTCTCCGACCGAGAAATCGCACGCCACGTGCGGGCCGGCATGACTTTCGACGAGGTTCAGTTCGAACTTGGCGTGGCCACCCAGTGTGGCCAATGTGAAGGGTGCGCGCGAGATATCGTCGCGCAGTGCAGCGCTTCGCATCCGGTCGCCGCGCTGAGCTGCGAATCAGGTCCGAGGGCGATCCAGCTTGCCAACTCCATCAAGGAAAGCAAGGCATGGAACTCTTCTCGACACTCGGCGGCAGCCTGATCCTGGTTGCAGGCTCGGTCTGGTGGATCTTTCGCAAGTAGCGCAACTGGCGCAAGTGTTGTCTTCGTAGCGGTTTTGCTGAAATCGGGGCACCTTTCGCGGTGCCCGCATTCGAATGGTTGATCGTGTCTGACCGCTTTGCTCCCCCCCCTTCCGTCCTCGGCCTTTCACGCAATGTCGTCATTGCCGGCGGTGTCGTCCTGTTCCACGCGGCTGCGCTCTGGGCGCTGCAGAGCGGGTTGCTCCGCCGCGCCGCCGAGGTGGTGATTCCAGTCGAAATACTGAGCCAGTTCGTCGAACCGCCGAAGCCGAAGGCAGATCCGCCTCCGCCGCCCCCACCGCCGCCCCAGCCCAAAGCCAAGGCCCCGCCTCCGCCGCGGCCCCAGGCGATCCGCGAGCCGAAGCCCACGCCGGCGCCCCAGGCGCCCGTTGGCACCACGGAACCACCGCCTCCGGCAACGCCGCCGGCACCTCCCGCTCCGCCGACGCCGCCCGCGCCACCACCTGCGCCCCCTGCGCCTCCAGCCGTGCAGATGCCCTCGAGCAACGCCGACTACCTTCAAAACCCCAAGGCAACCTACCCCGCCATGAGCAAGCGGCTCGGCGAGCAGGGCAAGGTCATCGTGCGGGTGCTCGTCGGCGTCGACGGCCTGCCCAAGAGTGCCGAGGTCAAGAAATCCAGCGGTTTCGATCGCCTCGACGAAGCCGCGGTCGAATACATCATGAAATGCCGCTTCGTGCCCGGCAAGATCAACGGCGTGGTGCAGGCCATGTCCTATGACGCCCCCGTCAACTACGTCCTGAACTAATTTTTCTCTGGAGCAACTTCGTATGGATTCCCAATTTGGCCTGATGAACGTCTGGCATCAGGGCGACTTCGTCACCAAGGCCGTCGCGGTACTGTTGATCGGCATGTCGCTCGCGTCGTGGATCGTCATCATCGTCAAGGCGCTCGACGTCATCAAATACAAGCGCCTCGCCAAGCATTCGCAAGACTTCTGGCACAGCGAAGACTTCGCCACCGCGCTGAACAAGCTCGGCAAGGACGACAGCAACCCGTTCCGTGCGCTGGCCCTCGAAGGCCGAGAGGCAGCAGCGCACCACCGCAACACCAAGGCCCATCTGCATGACGCGCTCGACGTGAGCGACTGGATCACGCGCGCCCTGCGCAACGGCATCGACGCCTTCACTGCCCGCCTGCAGACCGGCCTGGCCGTGCTGGCATCGGTTGGCTCGACCGCCCCCTTCATCGGCCTGTTCGGCACGGTCTGGGGCATCTATCACGCGCTCATGAGCATCAGCTCGGTCGGCCAGGCAACCATCGACAAGGTGGCCGGCCCGATCGGTGAGGCGCTGATCATGACGGCCCTGGGCCTGGCCGTGGCCATCCCCGCGGTGCTGGGCTACAACGCCCTGGTGCGCGGCAACAAGTTCGTGCTGACCAAGCTCAACGCCTTCGCGCACGACCTGCATGCCTACTTCGTGACCGGCGCTCGCGTTCAAAGCGGCAGCGAGGCCGTCGTGGTTCCGCTCAAGAAGGGCTGAGTGCCATGGCCTTCGGTACACAAGACGAACCCGATGAGGTGATGAACGAGATCAACATGACACCGCTGGTCGACGTCATGCTGGTGCTCCTCATCATCTTCATCATCACCGTGCCGGTGATGAAGCACGCGGTCAACATCGACCTGCCGCGCGCCAGCAGCGAACCCGAACAGCCGAAGCCGCAGAACATCCTGTTCAGCGTGACGGCCGATGGCTCGTACTACTGGAACGAACAGAAGATCGACGACAGCGAGTTGCCCAACCGCCTCGCCGCCGAAGCCGCCAAGGAACCGCAGCCCGAGCTGCACATCCGCGGCGACAAGGCCGTGCGCTACGAGCGCGTGGCCAAGGCGATGTCGGAGGCCCGCGAAGCCGGCGTGCGCAAGATCGGCTTCATCACGGAGCCCGAAGCGAAGTGATCTGACATCGCAAGCCAAAAAAGTCGATCGCGACGATTGACTTTTTATTGCGAATCATTATCATTAACTAATCGCTTCGATAGGGAAACCCAGATGCCAGCCACACCGAATGCCTTTTCTGTCCTGAACCATCCTTCGCTCGACCAGTCGGGTGGCGGCCATGCGTCCATCCAGGCAATGCGTCCGGCGCCAGTGGTCGAGAGCACCGAACTTCTGAAGGGAAGCAAGACCGTGGGCATCATGCACAACGGCTCCCTCTACCGGCTTCAAGCCACCAAACTCGGCAAGCTGATCCTGACCAAGTAGGTCGTCCAGTCCGCCCTTCGCGCAAGTTTCATCGTGGGGCGACTCGAGGAGATTCATCTCCGAAGGGTCGTTTTTTGCTAGCCAACGGTTCGCCGACTAGCCAAGCTTTTTTTCACGCTGAAGCACCCAAAAGAAAACGCCGACCTCGAAGTCGGCGTTTTGCTTTGTGCAGAAGAAAAACTCAGAGGCCGAGGGCGGCGATGCCCGCCTTGGCGATCTGCGCGTCTTCGTTCGACTTCACGCCGCTCACGCCGACGGCGCCGATCACGTGGCCGTCCTTGACGATCGGCACGCCGCCTTCGAGCAGGCCCTGCACTTCAGGCGCCGTCAGGAACGCCGTGCGGCCGCCGTTGATGATGTCTTCATAGACCTTGCTTTCGCGCCGGCCCATGGCTGCCGTGTGGGCCTTGGCAGGCGCAATGTGCGAAGACAATGCCGCGGCGCCATCCAGCCGCTGCAGCCAGAGCAGGTTGCCTGCGTCGTCGGAGATGGCGATGGTCACCGCCCAGTTGTTCTTGAGGGCCTCGGCTTCGGCCGCTGCGGCCACGGCCTTGACGTCGGCGAGTTCGAGGAATGACTTGGTCTTCATGATGGGCTCTGGTTTCGTGAAAACCCGACAGCATAACGGCCATGCGGCCAGGGGTGTCTTCAGGGCTTGGGAACACCCCGCATACGGTCTTTTCGACACCCCCTCTTGCAGCCCCCTAGAATGCGCCCAAACTGCGTCACTGCAGCAACCACAGGAGCTCCGGCCATGAACGACCGCGTCACCACCCTAGACACTTCCGCTGGCTATGGCCAGCCGTTGGCGCAGGCTGAACGCCAGCGCGTGCTGCGCAACACCTACTGGCTTCTCGCGCTGAGCATGCTGCCCACCGTGTTGGGCGCATGGATCGGCGTCAGCACCGGCATCACCCGCTCGCTCACGGGTGGGCTGGGCCTCATGGTTTTCCTCGGCGGCGCGTTCGGCTTCATGTTCGCCATCGAAAAGACCAAGAACTCCGCCGCCGGCGTGCCCGTGCTGCTGGGCTTCACCTTCTTCATGGGCCTGATGCTGTCGCGCCTGATCGCGATGGTGCTGGGCTTCAAGAACGGCTCCGAACTCGTCATGACGGCCTTCGGCGGCACCGCCGGCGTGTTCCTCGTGATGGCCTCGCTGGCAACGATCATCAAGCGCGACCTGTCGGGCATGGGCAAGTTCCTGTTCGTCGGCGCGCTGGTGCTGATGTTCGGCGCGATCATCAACGTGTTCGTCGGTTCGACCACGGGCATGCTGGTCATCTCGGTGGCCGCCATCGGCATCTTCTCGGCCTACATGCTCTATGACCTGAAGCAGATCATGGACGGCGGCGAAACCAACTACATCAGCGCCACGCTCGCGCTGTACCTCGACCTGTTCAATGTGTTCCAGAGCCTGCTGGCGCTGCTGGGCATCTTCGGCGGCGAACGCGATTGAGCGAATCACGCGCAGCAAGAAAAAGGGCCCGGAAGGGCCCTTTTTTCATTCCAGCTCGAAGACTGCAATCGACTCGACGTGCGCGGTGTGCGGGAACATGTTGACCACCCCCGCGAAGGTGCAGCGGTAGCCCGCCTGGTGCACCAGCAAGCCGGCATCGCGCGCAAGCGTCGACGGATTGCAGCTCACGTACACGATGCGCTTCGGCGGTGTCCAGCCATCGGTTCGCAGCTCGGGCTGCTGATGAAGGTCGGCCATGGCCTTGGCCAGCGCGAAGGCGCCTTCGCGCGGCGGATCGACCAGCCACTTGTCGGCACTGCCGTCGGCCACAAGCATTTCCGGTGTCATGTCGAACAGGTTGCGCGCCACGAAAGTGGCGGGCGACAGTGCCCGCCGGGCCGACGTCGCTGGCTGATTCCTGTTGAAGTTGTCGGTTGCGCGCGCCACCAGCGTGTCGCTGCCCTCGATGCCCAGCACCTCGCGAGCCCGGCTCGCCAGCGGCAAGGTGAAGTTGCCGAGGCCGCAGAACCAGTCGATCACGCGCTCTTCGGGCTGCACGTCGAGCAAACGCAGTGCCTTGCCCACCAGCGCCCGATTGATGTGCGGATTGACCTGCGTGAAGTCAGTGGGCTTGAATGGCATCGTGACGTCGAACTCGGGCAGCCGGTATGCCAGCGGCGTGCCGCCCTCTTCCAGCAGCTTCACGGTGTCCGGCCCCTTGGCCTGCAGCCACCATTGAACGCCCTCGTTCTTCTCGGCAAAGGCCTTCAGCCGATCGATGTCTGCGCGCGAGAGCGGTTCAAGATGCCGCAGCACCAGCGCGATGGTGCCGAGCCGCGTTGAGTCGGGGGCGTCGCCGCAGGCCAGTTCGATCTGCGGGCAGGTTTCGCGCGCGTCCATCGAGCCGATGAGCGCGCGCAGCGGCATCAGCATGTCGCTGACCTGCTTCGGCAGCACGGGGCACACCTGCATGTCGGCCAGGTAGCGGCTCTTGCGCTCGTGGAAACCGATCAGCACCGTGCCCTTCTTGACCACGTGGCGTACCGAGAGGCGCGCGCGGTAGCGGTAGTGCCAGGTCGGCCCTTCGAGCGGCCGCAGCAGGTTCTCAGGCTTGACCTTGCCGAGGTGCCAAAGGTTGTCTTCCAGTGCGCGCTGCTTCACGGCCACCTGGGCGGCCGCATCCAGGTGCTGCATCTTGCAGCCGCCGCAGGCGCCGGTGTGCAGGCCGAAATGGGGGCAGCCCGGGCGCACGCGCTGCGACGATTCGCGGCGGATGGCCGTGACCGTGCCCTGCTCCCAGTTGTTCTTGCGGCGATGGACATTGAACTGCACTTCCTCGAAAGGCAATGCGCCTTCGATGAACACGACCATGCCGTCGGCCTTGTGCGATACGCCCTGCGCGTCGAGGTCGAGAGACTCGACCTGCAGCCACTCTTCACCGGGATTCGTGGGGACTTTCGCGGGGGCTTTGTTTTCTTCGATGGATTCCGTCATCCCCCGATTGTCTCAGCGTGGCCGAGGCAGCTAGAACAGCGCGTCGCGCTCGACGCCAGCGCGGGCCAGTTGGCGGCGCATCTTGGCCAGCGCCTCGTTCTGGATCTGCCTGACGCGCTCGCGCGTGAGGCCGAGGCGCACGCTCAGCACCTCCAGCGTTTCGGGCTCGCGGTCGTGCAGGCCATAGCGCCCCTCCAGCACCTCGCGTTCGCGCGCATCGAGGGCGAGCACCCACTGATCGAGCAGGCGCTCCACCTCGTGCATGTGCGTCACGTCGGTCGGGCTGCCCTGCCCGTCCTCGGAAGCCACGGTGTCGGCCAGCGTGAAGCCCTCGTCCCCGCGCGCGTCACCCGCGTCCAGCGAGCGCGGGGCTTCGGACAGGGCCAGCAGGTCGGCCACCGCCTGCACCTCGCGGCCGAGCAGCGCGGCGATGTCTTCCACGCGCACGCCATCGGGCCGGTGCGCGAGGAATTCGGCGTCGCCTTCGAGTGTGCGGCGGGCCCGCAGCACCTGCTGCAGCTCACGCACCACATGCACCGGCAACCGGATCGCGCGCGCCTGCGTCATGACCGCGCGCTCGACGGACTGGCGGATCCACCAGGTCGCGTAAGTGGAAAAGCGAAAACCGCGTTCGGGCTCGAACTTGGTGATGGCGTGCATCAGGCCGAGATTGCCTTCCTCGATGAGGTCTGACAGCGGCACGCCACGGCCCAGGTAGCTCTTGGCGATATTGACCACGAGCCGCAGGTTGTGCTCGATCATCGATTGCCGCGCCGCGAAGTCGCCGGCTCGCGCGGCGCATGCGGTCTGGTATTCCTGCGCAGGCGTGAAGAGTTCGGTGCGACGGACCTGGCGCAGGTAGATGGTCAACGCATCCGCCCCCTCGCCGCCGATTTGTTCGCTCACAGTGCCTGCAGGCAGCGCGCTGTCCACCGCTGGTGGTTCTTCTAAGCCCTCTTCCGGTGGCGGGTGAACGCTCTCACCGTTGAACTCACGACAACCATTGTCGGGAGATGGGTTGCCCCTGCCCGCCAACCCGCGCACGGGCAACAGCGTGCGGCGGGGGCGGGAAGCAGCCATGGCATCACCGGCCAGGCAGGTAGCGCGAAGGGTCGACGGGCTTGCCCTGGCGGCGGATCTCGAAATGCAGCTTCACGCGATCGGCGTCGCTGTTGCCCATTTCGGCGATTTTCTGGCCCTTCTGAACCGACTGGTCTTCCTTCACGAGCAGCGTCTGGTTGTGGGCATACGCCGTGAGGTAGGTGTTGTTGTGCTTCAGGATGATCAGGTTGCCGTAGCCACGCAGGCCTGCGCCCGCATAGACCACGCGACCGTCGGCGGCGGCCAGCACAGGGTCGCCCGCCTTGCCGCTGATGTCGTAGCCCTTGTTCTTGGCCTCATCGAAGCCCGCGATCAGCGAACCGCTCGCAGGCCAGATCCAGCCGATGTCTTCATCACCCACATTTCCGCTGCCGGGACCGGCCGGCGAAGCCGTGACCGGCGGTTTGGTCGTCGCGCTGCTGGCGGGCGCCGAGGGCACCACCGCAGGCTGCGGCGTCACGGGCTTCGTGACCACACCTTCGGGCGAAGCGGCGGGCGGTGTTGCAGGCGCGGCCGCGACGACCGTTCCCGAACCTGCCGGCGGAATCACGCGCAGCACCTGGCCGACTTCGATCAGGTCGGGGTTCTCGATGCTGTTCCAGCGAACGATGTCCTGCCAGCGCTGGCCGGTGTCGGCACCGATGCGGCGAATGGTGTCGCCGGGACGCACGGCGTAGTAGCCGGGCTTGCCATAGTTTTCGATGCCGGCGAGCGGCTTGCCGTTGGCGTCGGTGGTGATGGGCGGGCCGCCGGGCACTGCTGCGCCAGGCGCGCGCGACATGGTGCCGCGGTCTTCGACCGGCGCCGGCCCGCGCGGTGTGGAACAGCCCGCGATCACGAGCACAAAGGCCAACGTGACGCCAGCGAACCAACTCCGATTGCCAAAACCCTGCATTTGTTATTCCTTCAAGCGATGCCTGATTTTAGGGGGACAAAGTGAACCGCCTCAAGAATGAGGCGCTCCAGTCCCCGCGGGGTCTTGTCGATGACGACAAGGGCCTGGCCACCACTTGCGGAATGGGTCGGTGCCACGATGCGGCCGCCCACCGCGAGCTGCGTAATCCAGGCCTCGGGCACGGCTTCGCCGCCAGCCGCGGCAATGATGCCGGCGTAGGGCGCGCCCTTGGCATAGCCGATCATCCCGTCGCCCAGCATCAGGTGTACTGTGGCCAGCCGGAAGTGCCGCAGATTGGCGCGCGCGCGCTCGTGCAGGCCGCGCAGGCGCTCGATGCTGTAGACCTCGGTGGCCACATGATTCAGCACCGCAGCCTGATAGCCGCAACCGGTGCCGATCTCGAGCACGCGGCCGAGCTTGTCCTGCGGCTTTCCAGCCAGCGCGGGTGCGCCCATCAGCAGCTCGATCATGCGGGCCACCACGTTGGGCTTCGAAATGGTCTGTCCCAACCCGATCGGCAGGCTCGTGTCTTCGTAGGCTTGGTTGACCAGCGCACTGTCGACAAAGCGATGCCGCTCCACGGCGCCCATTGCGCGCAGCACCCGCGGATCGGAGATGCCCTGCGCCGCGAGCCTCTGCACCATGCGCGCGCGCACGGCATCGGAAGCCATCGAAGGCGTGGACGGCACCATGGGCTTGGCCGGCACGGCGGGCATGCGCCCTCGCGTGGCGGCCGAAGCGGTGGGTGTCAGGCGAACGGGGAAACTCGGCCGCTGCGTGGCCATGTCAACTGCCGAGACGGGCCACCGTCTCGCGCCATTGGCCAAGGTTGGCGTGGTCGGTCAGGTCGATCTGCAGCGGTGTCAGCGCGATGTGGCCGGCTGCGGTGGCATGGAAGTCGGTGCCTTCGCCGCTGTCCTTGGCGCCGCCTGCGCCGGCGATCCAGTACATGGTTTCGCCTCGCGGGCTGTCCTGGGTGATTACCTTCTCCGCCGCATGGCGGCGGCCGAGCCTGCAGACCTTGACGGGCTTCAGCTCGTCGAAAGGCAGGTTCGGCACGTTCACGTTGAGCAGGAAGGCGGCGCCTCCCAGCATGCGCTCGCGCTCGATCTGCTGCACCAGCCGCCGCGCCACCTGGGCGGCCGCATCCACATGCGCCCAGCCCTTTTCGATCTGCGAGAACGCGATGGCCGGAATGCCGAACAGGTAGGCCTCCATCGCCGCGCCGACCGTGCCCGAATAAATGGTGTCGTCGCCCATGTTGGCGCCGTTGTTGATGCCGGAGACCACCAGGTCGGGCCGGTAGTCGAGCAGGCCCTTGAGCGCGATGTGCACGCAATCGGCCGGCGTGCCCGTCACGTAGCGAAAGCCGTTGTGCGCCTCGCGCACATAGAGCGGTGCCGCCAGGGTCAGCGCGTTCGATTTGGCACTGTTGTTGTGCTCGGGCGCGACCACCTCGACATCGGCGATGTCCCTGAGCGCGTCATGCAGTGCGACGATGCCCGGCGCCTGAAAGCCATCGTCGTTGGAAATTAGTATCTTCATGGTGTCCTGGATGCCCGGGATTGTAGGCGCCGGGTGCGTCGCAGCAGGGACAAGCCCACCCTGCCGCGCCGCCTATCATCGCCCGCATTCTTTGGCCCCATCCGACTCACACGAAGGAGACTCGAGCATGCACGCATGGCTTTGCGAAAACCCCACCGGCGTCGACGCGCTGACCTGGAAGGAACTGCCGACCCCGACCCCGGGCCCGGGCCAGGTGCTGATCGAAATCAAGGCTGCGAGCCTGAATTTCCCCGATCTGCTGATCGTGCAGAACAAATACCAGATGAAGCCGCCCCTGCCCTTCGTGCCGGGCTCCGAATACGCGGGCGTGGTCCAGGCGGTCGGCGACGGCGTCACGCACCTCAAGGTCGGGCAAAACGTGGCCTGCCTGTCGGGCACGGGCGGCTTTGGCACCCACACACTGGCACCCGCGGCCTTGTGCATGCCGTTGCCCGAAGGTTTCGGCCACGTCGATGCCGCGGCTTTCATCATGATCTACGCCACCTCGTGGCACGCACTGATGGACCGAGCGCAACTCAAGGCCGGCGAAACCGTGCTGGTGCTCGGCGCGGCAGGCGGCGTGGGCACGGCGGCCATCCAGATCGCAAAGGCTGCCGGGGCCAGAGTGATTGCTGCAGCCTCCACCGATGAAAAATGCGAGCTTTGCCGCTCCATCGGCGCCGACGCGACGATCAACTACACGACGCATGCACTGCCCAACGGTTTTCGCGATGCCGTCAAGGCCGCCACCGACGGTAAAGGACCGGATGTCATTTACGACCCGGTGGGGGGTGATTTTGCAGAGCCCGCCTTTCGCTCCATTGGGTGGCGCGGCCGTTATTTGGTTGTCGGTTTTGCGTCCGGCCCGATTCCATCACTGCCATTGAACCTGACACTGCTGAAAGGCGCTTCGCTGGTCGGCGTGTTCTGGGGGGATTTCGCCAGGCGCGAGCCCAAGGCCAATGCACAGATGATGGCCGAATTGGCGCAGTGGTACGGCCAGGGAAAGATCAAGCCGGTGATCGACAGCACGATGCCCATGGCGGAATTGAAGGCTGCCTACGCCCACATGGGCTCGCGCGGCGTCAAAGGAAAACTGGTGATGGTGAACTGAGCGCACCACCGGCGAACGCCCAATAAAAAAGCCCGCGCATGCGGGCTTTTTTATTGGGCCACAGCCCGGAGAAGCCGGGGGGGCGCTTACTTGATCTCGTACTCGGAAAGCGACTTGCCCGCAGCCAATGCCTCGGTCACCCAGCGCGGCTTGCGGCCACGGCCACCCGACCAGGTTTCGCCCGTCGGGCCGCGGTATTTGGCGGCAGCCTTGGCGGGCGCGACGCCTGCACTGCGCTTGACGGCGCCCGCACGGCCGGTGAGTTTCAGATCGGAGGCCGTCAAACCGTATTCGGCGATCTTCTTGCGCAACTCTTCGACCACGCCCGCGCGTTCCTGGTTGCGCAGGTCTTCGGCCTGCTTGCGCAATTGCGCAATCTGCTCGTCATGCTTCTTGATCTGGGAATTGATATCGGCGAGGGTCGAAGCCATTGTTGGACTCCTGAAAATTGAAAACGGGTGGATTTTAATTCAATTTACATTTGCCACAAGCATCCTGCCGGGCGAAAAAAACGGCGGCACATTGCGTCATTGCAACAACTCGCAACATAAAGCCATCCGCGACGGGCGCTTTATATACGGGCAAGACGAGAAAAAAAGAGAGAAAAGGGGAGCGGCGCGCGGACAGAAGAAGATGCGGCGCCCGGAAATGACAACGCCGGGTAAACCCGGCGTTGTGGTCCTTTTTGAGCGCTATTGCGCAATAGCACAAAGGAGATATTTTGGGGTGGCTGATGGGACTCGAACCCACGACGACCAGAATCACAATCTGGGACTCTACCAGCTGAGCTACAGCCACCGTAGAGCCTACGATTGTAGCGTTAAAAATCGCTGTTTTGACGAAGGCAATCAATGGCGAGGCTCGAAAGCTACATTTCGCCTCCCCGCCGGGGTCGGCGCCGGCGCTTCGATGCCTGTCGCGGTCGCGGTGATCGGCAAAAATTCTCGCCCGCCTGTCCGATCTTCATCGCCGGCACCGACAGGCATATCGCTCCGCTATCATGAATGCGACCCGCGCCGACGGGCATGGCTTCTGGCCATCTCCACTTCATCACATCTCAAAGGAATTTCTTCATGAGCATCGTCTGGACCATCCTGATCGGGTTCGTCGTGGGTCTTGTGGCGCGGGCCGTCAAGCCAGGCGATGACTCCGCCGGCTTCATCGTCACGACCATCATCGGCGTCGCCGGTTCGCTGATCGTCACCTACGTCGGCCAATCGCTGGGCTGGTACACCGCCGGCCAGGGCGCGGGTTTCATCGCATCGGTGCTGGGCGCGATCGTGCTGCTCATCATCTACGGCCTGATCAAGCGCAAGAGCTGATGCGAAGAATGGGCCGTGCCGCCTCACGCGCACGGCCATCATGATGCCCCGCAAAGCGCGCGCCAAGCATCATGTCTACGTGGTCGAGCTCGATGACCGCGTATGGAACAACCGCCGCTTCAGGCGGGCCAACCCCGACTACCAACTCGGCAAGCCCTTCGTCTACGTCGGCATGACCGGCCTGGACCCCGACATCCGCTTCGACAAGCACAAGGCCGGCATCCAGGCCAACAGCTTCGTACAGGAGTTCGGCCTTCACCTGCTGCCGGCGCTCTACGAACGCTACAACCCCATGACCTACGAGGACGCGCGCCTGATGGAGGTCGATCTCGGCATCGCGCTGCGCAAGGCCGGCTACGGCGTGTGGCAGGCCTGACGCGGCGGCAAGTACTTCAGGAGTAGGTGACCCAACTTTCGTAGGCAGGGCCGTCCAGATGCGGCAGCGTGTTGTAGGTCACGAGCATGTGCCGCTTGGGTGTAAAGGCGAACTCGGTCACCGACGTGTTGCGAATACGCAGGTTGAGTTCGATCGTCGTCTCCGCGCTCGTCCCCAACACATGGCCCACCGCCGTGCTGATCGGCCCTCCGCTCGACACCACCAGCACCTTTGCGCCATGGTGCTTACCGCGGACATGGTCGAGCGCCGTCGTCACGCCCGCCATGAAGTCGACATAGCTCGGCATTCCGGCCGGCGTCGTCCTGCCCTGCATCCACGCGCCCAGCCCCTCGCGCAACAGGCGAAAGTGATGGCGGTACATCTCAGGCGAATCGGGCTTCTCCAGCTTGCCTTCGTGGATGGTGGCGATGACCGCCTCGCTGTCGTATTCGTTGAGGCCGGGCCACGGCAGCACGTCGTCGCGCTCCAGGCCGAGGCCCTTGGCGATACCCTCCCAAGTCTGGCGATGGCGCTTCAACGTGCCGGTGATGACGGCATCGAACTTCATGCCACGCTCGCGCCAGTACTCGCCGAGGCGAACGGACTGCCGGTGCCCGAGTTCGCTCAGGTTGTCATAGTCGGCAGCGCCAAAACTGGCCTGTCCGTGGCGCACGAGATAGAGGGTTCCCATGCACGGGATTCTGGCAAGAAGCCGAGCCGCAGCTTGTCCCTCGGGCGACCGATTCATGGGGGCCAAAAAAAAGCCCGAGCGGTCGGCTCGGGCTGTCTCTGGCAACGCTGTGTACGTCAGCGGCCCGCGGCGGGCGGCAGCGGCTCCGTCGGCTTCGGCACCAGGATCTCGGCCTTGAAACGGTCCTTCAGCAGGTTGTAGTACGCGGCGTCTTCTGCGGCAGCCACGGACTGGCCGACCTGTGCCTGTTCCTGCTTCGCGAGTTCGGGCGCCGGCGGCGTGCGCGGAACGACCTTGGTCACGCGGACCACGGCATAGCCCTGCGAGCCGAGGTCCACGCCCACGAGTGCGGGCAGCTTGGAAGGGTCGGCACGCAACGCGGCATCGATGACCGGCAGTGGCTGCGACTGCGCTTCGCGGCGCGAAACGGTCAGAGGCGCGCCGAAAGTCGCACCGTCCGCCTTGGCAGTCCACGCGGCGAGCTTGGCTTCGCCTTCGGTCTTGGCGAGCACCGAGGCGCGTTCGGCAATGAGTTGCGCACGGATCTTGTCCTTGACGTCGGCCAGCGGCACCGGATGTCCAGGCGTGTACTTCGTCACGCGGCCCGATGCGAGTTGGCTCGGGCCGACTTCGATCGCCTCGGTGTTCTGCTTGCGTTCAAGCGAATCGGTTGCGAAAAGCGCGCTCAGGAAATTGCGGCTGGCCATCGGGCCGGTGCTGCCCGGTGCGGGCACGCGCGCAACATTGTTGGCCGTCTGGATCGTGAGCTTCAGCTTCTCGGCAGCGGGCTTGAGGCTGTCGGGCGACTGGTAGACGGCGTCGGTGAATGCTTCGGCGGCCTTCGCGAACTCCTGCGTGGCCTGCTGCGAGCGCATGTCGTTCTCGATGGTCGCGCGCACCTGCTCGAAAGGCGGCACCACGGCCGGCTTGATGTCGGTCAGGCGAATGATGTGATAGCCGAATTCGGTTTCGACGACGCCGCTGGTTTCGCCCTTCTTGAGCGCGAACATCGCGTCTTCGAAAGGCTTGACCATGGCGCCCTTCGTCACGAAGTCGAGGTCGCCGCCCTTCTCCGCCGAACCCGGGTCCTGCGAATTCTTGCGTGCAACGTCGGCGAAGCTGGCAGGCGACTTCTTCACTTCGGCCAGCAACTGCTCGGCCTTGGCCTTGGCCTTTTCGCGATCCGCCGCGGGCATGCTGGACGGCGCGGTGATCAGGATGTGGCTTGCACGGCGCTCTTCCTTGGTGCCGAAGCGCGCGGCATTCTGTTCGTAGTAGGTCTTGAGGTCGGCCTCGTTCACGACGACGTTCTTCTTGGCCGCGTCGAGGTCGAGCACGAGGTATTCGATGCTGGCCTGCTCGGGCGCCTGGAACTGCGCCGTGTGGCCCTTGTAGTAGGCCTCGATGTCGGCATCGCTCACCGTCACCTTCGAAGCAAAGCTGTCGGGGCCGAAGCGCGCCACCTGGATTTCGCGGCTGTCGTAGAAGGCATTGATGGTCGTGGCGGCCAATGCAGGCGGCGTGAAGGCCGTGCCGGAGACGCCCAGCAGCACCTGCTGCGTTGCCATGTCGGAGCGCACCGAAGCTTCGTACTGCTCCGGCGTGCGGCCGGTCACGCGCTGGAAGGCCTCGCGGTCGAACTTGCCGTCGGGTGTACGGAACGCGGCCAGGCCCGGGTCCTGCGCGAAGATGCGCGACAGGCGCTCTTCGGACACCGTCATGTTGACCTTGGCCGCCGCGGCGGCCAGCACGCGGTCGCGCACCATGCGCTCCAGCGTGGCGTAGCGCAATGCATCCGACTCGAGCAAGGTCGGGTCGACGTTGGGCGACTGCTGGCGAATACGGTCCGTCTCAACGCGGTGCTGCTGATCCCATTCGGGCTTCGTGATGTCGTGCCCTTCGATGCGGGCGACCTTCTCGTCGCGCCCGAATCCCTGATAGCGCTCGACGCCGAAGAACACGAACGAGGGAATGATCAGCAAGAACAAGAAAATCATGACGACCTTGTTGTACTTGCGGAAGGTATCAAACATGCTTGAACACTCTTTTTCGACGGCTGTCGGACGGCAATAAAAAAGGCGAACTTGCGGTTCGCCTTTGCATCGGGTGGGTGGTGGGTGCTGAGGGGCTCGAACCCCCGACCTACGCCTTGTAAGGGATTACATTACCCTTATAAATCAACGACATAGAAGACCCGCCAACCAGTCGCTACCAACTGAGGCGCGTAGCGACCGCAGATTCTACCGCCCGCCCCAAATAATCCCGCCGCATCTACGCGAGCAGCGGCGCCTCAAAGCTTGTAGCGCATTCCCGAGAGGGCTTCTCGCACCGCCTGCGTGGCACTGAACATGGCACCGACCCGGGCATCATCCACCGCGAGTGCATCATCCCGCTCGATATCCAAATGGCTTGTGAGGGCTTGGCGGAAGCTGATTAGCAGTCCACCATCGAGCGCGGGCTTGCCTAGCTGCATGAGTTGACCATTCACGGCATTCCATTGCATGGCGAAGGTGCGCATGTCCATGCGAATGCTTCTAGCCGTCTGGAGCCCAGTCGAGCTGGGGGCTCCATAGTAGGTAGTTGCCAATTTGAACAATGGGTCAACAAGTGTGGCGAGCTTCTCAACGTCCGCCAAAATCAGCTTGGACTGGGCCTGCTTTCGGTCGCTCCAGTGCTTGAAGACGAATCCCCCTGCGGACTTTGCCACCTGCAAAAGCACGCCGCCGGAAATCAATCCGGTAACGAAGCTCCAGTCCATCAATGCTTGTTTCTCCGCTGCGCATCCTTGATGTACCCGACGATCTCATCGATCAGCGAAGGGTCTTCCTCTGACACGAATTTCAATCTCGTAAGAAGCACTTCCGCGTCATGCCCGGCGCGAACCAGCCCACCGAATGCCTCCTCCAAGAATGAGGACCCATATCCTTCAGTCTCGTCCAAGTTGATGATCACGTCCCCATCTTGCGCGAGACAGCGCTCAAGAATTTTTGACCTGAAGTTTTCCCCGCTCACGTCTCCGTCTGAGATGTATCGTCCGGCTGGGACCCGGGAGAAGTCTTTTGCGATTGAGACTCTATGCGTCGTCATGGTGATGACTTTCTTCCAATTCGGTGGAATCCACTACCAAATCTAGGGGCAGTTCCCACTTGATCAACGTACCTTCGATGAAGTTCTCGTCGTTTTCAATCGATTCCTTGTTCGGCTCGTATCGATATCGACCGCATCGACTGAAGATTGTGAGCGCACCGGCACCCACTTTTGTAATGATTTGATGAATATCAAGTAGCCCCTTGCCCCGGTTGTCTTGGCCCGTGCGACTGCGGCCGAGTTCCACGGCTGCCTTGATCATCTGCGCATCATCGGGCTCGAAGCCGGGGAGCAGGGCCAATACCCCTCGAATGTGCTCCCAAGTGTATTGGCGATGCAGTGTCTTCGGGATACCCACACCGGCGTCGTAGAACGTAAGTTCAAATGTTTTGCGCTTCTTGCTGAGCTGCGCCCCCAACCACCAGCGCCCGCGGAGCGACTTCCAGCGCAGTTGCTTATTGTGGTACGCATGGTGCTGAACGTTCGCCATGGCCTCACTCAAAGCCCGGAACACCATCCGCCCGATCTGCTGCGGCATGGCGAGGTCATCCCCCAAAAGCTCGTCCCGGAGTTCTGGAATGCAGGAGCTTCGCATGACGGTATCGCTCTTGCACTTCACGAACCTCGTGACCGACCCGCGCCGCCCTGCCAACGGTCTGGAGCGAACTCGCAGAATTTTGAAGAAGCCACTCTCGCTGAGTAACCGCTCCACTCGCGGAAGCGCCGGGTAGGTTCCGGTGATCTTGTCGTTTCCGTAGCTCAGACGTATCCGGTGCATGAGAGCCAAAAGATAGATGAGGCTCTCGGAGGAAATGCGTTCAGTGTCTTTAAAAACGAGTCTGAGCCGATGGCCCGACTTGATGAGCACCCTGACAGTTTCGAAAAATGAACAGGTGGCTTCGCGGGCCGAGATCAGATCAAGCACCTTTGGGACCGGAAAATCATTCCACCCTCCGCCGACAGAGGCAAAGGGCACGTTGCCGAAATCACCAAAGGGAACCCGAGGCAATCCGAGCCTGTTTCTCTCTTTCCGCTTAGCCCTCTCTCGCAGTCGAGCAACGAATCTTTCCGCCTCTAGTCGCTGACGTTGCGCCCCGTCCACCTCGCGCGGCTTTTTCATAGTTGTCCAATGTTACCCGTCGTAACGACTATACCTTTCTCGCTAAGGTGCGGCGGTGTGCAGGGGAGCAGGTGCCAGCGGCCGTAGGGTGGAGGTTCACTTTCAGCCAGGACCGATGCGACGAGTTATCAGGTACGTGGACAAACCGGAGCCGGGATGGTTCGCCGAATCGCCCATCGAAGCAGACCAAGGTATGCCAAACATCGAGTCCGCCGACAACGGATGGCAGCTATCAGGATGCGATGGTCGCGGGCCTGTTGACGCTGTAGGTGATGGTCAATTACCTAGACCTTGGCCCACGCAAAGAGACGCCAGCCGCAGCCACGAAGCTGTAAGAACGTGTCATTCAGAACACACCTTAGCTGAATTACCGTGGCCTGCCGCCTTCGTTTTAGGGGGTCTTCATGTATCCGTCGTTTTTCCAAACCAGATCGGACGAAGAGATCCCCAAGGTTGTTGAAATCTGCTCAAGTCGAGCCTCCCAGTCATTCAAGCGCGAGGCAAAGAAAACCTCCGTCGTGTTTGAAGGGCGACTCTTGTACTTGCTGAGATAGAAGCGGAAGCCGTCGCTTAGCTGTAGGTATCCGACCTCGAATTCATCGAGATCGTCAAGCTCCGTGTGTAAGCTGAAATTGAGTTTTGATGCAAGTGCAGGCAAGCTCACTTGGAACGTCGCAACATGCGCGACATTGAAGTCGAATGAGTTCGCGTCGAGCTGTGAAATTAGGTTGCTTGTCATGGTGCAGTCCTTGTAACAGTTACCGGCACACACGCCAGATCCCCCACTGGAATGACTCCCGGGGAACCGAGGTGCCAATAGACAATGGGGCCGTCCGACGAGGGGCATACGGAAGTCTTGAATTCAATCCCCGATTGACCTGGCGGAAGTGGCCCCGGAAACGCTTTCGCAGAAGGTATAGGGGACATACCACCTCCGGCCTGACGCCGTCCCCCACCGCAAATCATTCCGCTCGCCACCTGTGCTGCGACATCAGCACTTGTTTGACTGGGCGACGTGACACGATGATAGGTTCGATCACTGCAAGGGTTCGAGCTTTGCGCAAGGCACCAGTCGCCTACCGCGCTACCGAGTGCCCCGACCGCTTTGTTGCCAATGATCC
Source organism: Variovorax sp. 10L421 (assembly GCF_056395365.1). Taxonomy (NCBI): domain Bacteria; kingdom Pseudomonadati; phylum Pseudomonadota; class Betaproteobacteria; order Burkholderiales; family Comamonadaceae; genus Variovorax; species Variovorax sp. 10L421. The sequence goes on along the minus strand of NZ_JBFTJJ010000011.1, from coordinate 53,222 downwards.
CGCCCAGTGTGGCGCCGACAGCAGTTCCGCCCGGACCAAGAAAACTTCCGCCAGCGGCACCTATTGCGCGCCCGCCCCATGTGCCAATCGCTCCTCCAATCGCTTGCCCAATCGGATCCAGGCCATCCGGATCAACGTAGCTCAACGGATTCCCCCCGACGTATCCAAACCGATTCCATCCCCCATCGAGCTTGATCGGATCAGGCTGACTGTACCGCCCCGTTCTGCTGTCGTAGCTGCGGAAGTAGTTGTAGAACAGCCCCGACTCTTCATCCGCATACTGCCCCGGATAGCGCAGGTTGAGCTTCACCTCCGAGATGCTGGTCGTCCCCGGATTCGGCGTTGTGTCGAGGTTGGCAAAGCGGTTCTTCGCCGTGCTGGGCTTGTCTTCTCCGAACGCGCTGTAGCCCCACTGCCAGACCGCTTGGCCATCTGCGTTGGTCAGCTTCCTCGGGGTGTTCAGATGATCGCTATGAACGGCATATGTGTTGCCGTTGATGATGGCCGCCACCGGCATCGGCCCATTGCCTGTCGGCAGGTAGACGTAGCTGGCCTGCCCCGCACTGTGGGTGCCGCCGCTGCCCACCTCCGCGATCAAGCTGCCCTGCTCGTCGTAGGTGTAGGCATAGCCCAGCTGCTCGGCCTGCGTCGTGCTCGGGTTCCACAGCTTCGTGAAGAACGCGATCAGGCTCTGCATGAAGCCCGGGTCGGCTTCATCGCCCTGGCTCGGCGGATACAACGGCTCCGTCTTGAACACCCGCTGCCCCAGAGCGTTGTGCGCATAGCGCGTGGTCGGGCTCGTGTCGGTGGCGCCTGTCGTTGCCGCAGCCAGCCGCCCCTCGGCGTCGTAGGTGTAGCTGCGCAGTCCATCCGTGAGCAGGTCGCCGTTGGCGTTGTAGCCGTAGGCCACACTCGCGCTGCTCGATCCATTGATGGTCTGGCTGAAGCCCGTGAGCTGGTTGCTGGTCGAGCCCACCGTGTAGGTGCGGCTGGTGGTCTGCCCGTTCAGCAGTCGCGTGCTGCTGGAGCGGTTGCCGTTGGCGTCGTAGCCGAAGCCGGCCGTGTTGCCCGTGGCGTTGAAGCTCACGATGCGCCCCACCGCGCTGTAGCCCACGCTCCAGGTCACGTCGGCATTGGCGAGGGTGCTGTGCGTCGGATCGGTGTCGCCGGGCTGGTAGAGGTTCTGCGTCAGGCTCGTGATGCGCCCGGCTGCGTCGTAGACGTAGCTGCTGAACTCGGTGGCGGTCATCCGCCCGGCGGGGTCGTAGCTGCGGCTGGCCGCGAGGCCCGGGCTCGCAAAGGCCCATGTCCAGCCGGTGGGCTGGCCCAGCGGGTTCCAGGCGATGCCGCTGACGAGGGGGTTGCCGTTCAGGCTCAGGCCCGTCAGACGACCGGTGCTGTCGTAGCTGTGGGTGAGCGTGCTGCCGTTGGGATAGCCGATGCTCGCGAGCGTGCCGTTGGCGTTGTAGCCGTAGCTGACCTGCTGCACGCTGCCGTTGATCAGCGTCTGCTTCTTGAGCGTCACGCGCCCGAAGGCATCGCGGGTGTACTCGGTGGTGCCGCTGCGGTCCACGATCTCCGACAGATAGCCCTTGCCGTTGGCCGTGAGGTCGTAGCGCAGCGTGGTGGTCTTGCCGTCGGCAAAGACCAGACCAGTCGGGCGGCCCAAGGCATCGCGCGTGATCGTTGTCGCCTGGCCCAGGGCGTCGGTGATCTGGCTGGGCAGACCGAGGTTGTCGTACTGGGTGCTGGAACCGCCTGTGTCTGCGCTGCTCTCGGCCGTGGTGTTGCCCTGGGCGTCCCGGGCGTAGCCGGTCACCACGCCCTTGAAGTCCTTGGCCTCGGTGACGGAATCCAGGGCGTTGTACTTGAGGGTGGCCGTGGAATTCGCCGCGTTGAGTACTGTCTTGACACGGCGCAGGCTGTCCAGGCTGTAGTTGGTGCTCTGGTTCAGTCCGTTGGTCTGCGTGACCATTTCGCCGTTGGCGTCATAGCCGAAGGTGTTGGACTGATTGGCACCTTCGGTCTTGGCGGACAGGCGGTTGATGTTATTGACGGTGCGCGCCACGCTCCATGCGACGTTGCCTGAGCTGTCCTTGATCTGCTCGGCGGTGCGGTTGCCCATGCCGTCGAGGGTGTAGGTGCCGGACTCGCCTCGGTTGTTGCTCCAGCCGATCAGGCGATGGGCAGCGTCGTAGGCGTAGGTCAAGACGAGGCCACTGGGTAACGAAACCGTCTCGACGGTGCCGTAGGGCTTGTAGGTGAGCGTGGTGGTCTGACCGCCGACGCTCTGGGTCAGCAGGCGGTCGCGAAGGTCATAGGTGTAGGTTGTGACGAGGCCGTTAGGGGCGGTGGAGCTCGCCACGCGATTGGCGGTGTCGTAGGTATAGCTGGTGACGTGGCCCAGCGCATTGGTCGACGTGAGCGCATTGCCCCGGGTGTCGTAGGTGTAGCTGGTGATTGCGCCGTTGGGCTCAGTCTGAGAACTCGTCAAACCTTGGGCGGTGTAGGTCCATTGCCAAAGTTGGGCCTTGTTGGTCGCAGTGTCGGTGATCGTCTTCGACAGCACGTTGCCCACGGCGTCGTAGGTGTAGGCGGTCGTGCGGCCAGCCTCCGTAATCAGGGCCGGCAATGAGAAGGTTGGATGCCACGAGGTGGTGACGGTCTGGGCCTCCGGGGCGCCAGAGGCACGGACCACAGTGAGTGGCAAGCGGCGTGCAGTGTCCCAGGTCGTGTTGGTGGTGGCGTTGTTGAAGTCGGACTGCGAAGTGATCAATCCATTGTCGTCCTGCGTTCGCCGATACGCATCCACTTTGCCTGTGCCTGCAGGCAAGGAGGCGGACTTCACTGCAAGCATGTTCGCGATAGTTCCAAAGCCAAAGCTGCGACTGCTCCCGAGGGGATCGACCACCGACACCGAGGTGCTCGATGGATAGCTCACCTGATAGCGCTCGACGCCTCCGGCGTGCTCGGAACTGATGGCGCGCCCTTGGGGGTCGTAGGCGAACGTGGCGAATCGCGCACCGTTCTCATCGAGAATGCCGGTGAGGGCTTGCGGGATCGTTGCGCTCTCATAGAGGTAGGTGCGGGTCTTGCCGTCAGGTGCGACGACGGTCACCAGCCGGCCTGTGGTGTCGTAGAGGTAGCCGACCGTGCGAGAGTCAGGCCCCGTGACGATGGTCAGCTGACCTGCACTGTTGTAAGTCAGGATCAGCGTGCGTCCGAAGCCATTGGTGATCGTGGCGATCTGACCGGCCGCGTTATAGGTATAGGCAACGCTCCAGCCGTTACGCTGAACCGTAGTTTGCAGCGTGCCCGCTCCGTCGAAGTTGTAGGTCGTGTCGCTATCAGTTCGGCGCCAAACCCAAGCGCCGCCTGAGGTCTGCGTCAGGGTATCGGCGCTGTTGGTTCCCTTCCAGCTTGCGCTTCCAACAGGAAGAGTGAAGAAACGCGAATAGCCATCGCCCGTCGTGATGGTGACAACGGTGCCGCCCATGGACTGCTGGAACTGGATGGCGTGATTATGGCTCCACGCCACGCCCAGAGCCGTGGCGCTGCGGCCTATGCCTGGCCCCTGTGCCCAGAGGCTGCGATAAGTGCGCACGAAGGTCAGCGGCGCAGCGCCCCCATCGGCGAAATCCACCTCTCTTTGCAGCTTCTCGCCCGTGGCAGGGGCGATCGGATTGCCAAGATTCGCGCCATCGATGCTGCCAGCGCTGGCGCTGTCGTAGCTGTCGTCGCTTTGGCCTGGTGGCTTGGGACAAGACTGAGGAGTCGGCCGTGGCGGAATGATGGCTGCATAGGTCCCGCAAAAGTTTCCTTTTCTATCGGAATCCCAGTACTGAGACCAGTTTGGTTTGCAGGCAGGATTGCGTGTTCCATAAATGTTGAAAGAGGCGTGCTGCGCAACCCCCTGACATCCGCCGGGAGAAGGCGTCCCCCAGAAGAAATAAAGACCGCGCCGAGTCCATACCGGTTGATTCGAGTCGATGAACCCATCACGAGTGAGTACGACTTGGTCTCCCGTTGTGTAGGAGAACTCGCAAACTGATGAGGTACCGCTCGAAAAATAGGCGGCCTGCGTGTTTTGAATGGCTCCAGCTTCGGTTGGCGCCGATGCTCCATAGCCAGTTGCGTATGACCAATCCGAGAACGAAGCAGGCACGGTGTCGCAGACCATGTTTCCCTTCGGATTGAATTGCTGACAGGAGGTGGCGAGGGACTGCGCATGCCCTGATGCCAGGAGCAACCATAAGAACACGCTCCCACCTACTGCGCGCACCCACCCACCGACGGTTCCCCACGTCCTTAGCGTCCTCATCGCACCTCCCTCATGCTTTCTCGTTTGCGCACCCGAACATCAACGCTTCCCTCTTCGCGAAGCGCAATGGTCGGGATTTCTCGTGAACGATGAATCACCTCTTCAGGTGACGCGCGCCGCCATGCAGCGCGCTTCGTACAAGTTGTTTCAGATTAGCCGAAAGACCACATGCCGACAAAGACAAATCGGCAGCGCTGGGAGTGCGACCGGCAATACAAACACAAAAGTACGCAATCCTTCAGGAATGCTGTTGTCGGTGAACGACTGTTGAGCGGCGCGGTCGCGTGCGCGAACCCGTCATTGCCCGTGCTCGCATCCCCTTCCGCACTGATCGCAAAAGTGCTGCGGCAACTCCCGCTACGGCGCCATCAGCGCCCGGTCATTTTTGAGCGTGCCCAGCAACAGCTCTACCTCGGCATCTCGCTGCTCATCGATGACTCGACCGCTTCGAAGTAGCGCTGCACCTCGTGCAGCCAGATCGCCGAGGATCGCGGATCGATCTGCGACACGCTGGCAAGCAGCGGGGTCGCTTGCGGCTTGGTCCCGATAATATTGGCGGCAGGTTTGGTGGTGCATTCCCGTGACCAAGGAAGAGCGAGCGGCCAGTGATCCCGAGCCCACCCTGGCCGTGACGAGCCGGCATACTTCGTGGCATGACCTCCACCTCCCGCCGTCGCGGCTACCTAGGCATCCTCACGCGGTCTTTCGGTGCAGCAACTGCTTTGTCGTTGCTTTTCATGTTGAGCACAGGGGTTTGCGCTGCAACAGATCCACCGTCGCCTCCAATGTCCATCCACACAGATGTCTATTTTGAAGCGCTCGAAACAGTCCTCTCCGAAACAGAACGAGCACGCCTGGCACAACTGGCCGAGTCTTCTAAGGCGCAACTGAAGGCAACGAGAATCTGCGCTTTTTCAACGACCCACACAGTTGACACGCAAGTGCATTTGAAGCGGACGCGGGAGCAAGTACTTAGCGACTATCTGGAGGCCATTGGAATCCCGGCAGGACTGTGGGATGTCTTCTTTGTGGAATCCGAACAGCAATTGGTCACACAGGGCAAGACTGGGAACTCGTGGATAGATGTTGGCTTTTCCGAATGTTTGCATGGCGAGCGTCTCCAACGCGAGAGAACCCCCGGTAGTTTCAAGCCGAGGTAAGGCTCTGTAGTTGGAGTCATCGACTGCGCTACTACGGCGCGAGCAGCGTGCGATCGTTCGTCACGGTACCGAGCAAAAGCTGCACTTCGTTGTCTCGCCCCTCAACAACAAGTCGGCCTCGTTCAAGAAGCTCTCGACTTCGTGCAGCCATGGCTGCGAGGACTGCGGATCGATCCGCAACACGCTGGCAGGCGGCGGGGTCGCTTGAGGCTTCGTCCCGATCACGGGAGGCGAAGGCTGTGAACTGCTCGCGCATCCGCTCAGCATCGCTGGCAGCAGCGCGGCGGCGACTGTCGAGAGCAGCCAGCTTCTTTTCGTAGGCATTGACGTTTTCCTGTTGAGCTTTGGCATGGGCGACCTGCATCGCAATCACGCGCTGCAAGTCATCGAGTGCGGCGAGCGCGCGACGGGTGTTTTCGGCTTGCCTGTCGAGCTTTTCGTCGGACAGGGCTTTCTTCGCTGCGGAAACATCGGCCCTCGCTTCGAGCACCTGGGTGCGTTCCACAGCAGCGGCAGCCAGCGCGCCGAGCAGCAGCGCGCCTAGCACCCAGAGCATTGGGGTCTTGAGGTCAGGCATTGCCGCGCCCCCAGTTCAGGCACAGCTCGGCCTCGGTGCCGCGCCGGTCGATCAGACCGGGCAGCTTCACGAGCTGCCCATTCACCCGGCCGTTGACCCAGCGCGCCAGCTCGTTGCACCCGCCCTCGATGTCGCCCGCGTTGAATTTCCTTCGCAGCGTCGAGTTCAGCGTCGCATCGTTCGCGCCAAGGTTGTAGAACCAGTCGATCAACGCGGCCTGCTGCCACATGTTGAGCTGGTCGAAACCCACGATGTAGCGACGCGCCGCGGTCTCTGCGATGGCCAGGTGCTTACGCTCAAGGGCGCCGCACTCGGCCTCCGTGTAGCGCTTGCTGGGGACGACCTCGGGACCGGTCACGCCACGGCACACGGTCCATACGCCGCCCGTGTCCTTGTAGGGCACCGACAGCACCGTCCCGCCAGCCTGTTTGATCGTCGGCCCCCTGCCCTCGTACCAATCCTGCAGCACGCCAGCGATGGCGAGAGCACCGGCGCCACCGGCCACGATGAGGCGATTGCGAAGTGTCGGATTCATTTCGGCGACGCTCCCGACTTCACGGCCGTCCAGGCCGCAGCCACGGCGGCGCCGAGGCCGATGATGGCGCTCAGCGGCTTCGCCAGCTTCCCCACCCAATTGAGCACCTTGAAGGCTGCCTTGAAGCTGTTGAAGCCATCGACCAGCTCGGACGTGTTCGACTCGACGCGCGCGGTTGCATCGGTGTTCTCTTTGAGGCTCCGCTCGATGCGCGCCATGCGCTCGTCGCCTGCATCCAAGCGCGTATTGATTGCCGCCATCTCTTTGTTGGATTGCGAGCCAGGCTCAGCCGGCTGGATGCCGCTGTCCGCGGTTTTACTGATTTCCATATGTGTATGCCCTCTCGTTTAGATTTCAATCAACACAACGGGCATCGACGGGGCCGCGCCCTCGATGACGCCATCGCGCACAAATACTTGGTCACCCACCGCGCCCGATCCGGCGCCGCGGGCCATGAGGACGCCGCCGCCAGGCAACACAAGCCGCGCGACCTCGCCCTCGATGGCGGTGATGGTTGCGATCTGCAGCGGATAGCTCGGCAGCAGGGCCAGCAGCGCGACATAGGGGTTCGTCGATGCCACGCTCAGGCCTCCACATGGGTTTCGAGGGTGATCGACTGGCGCAGCACGGGGCGCTGCCAGTTCACCTGCACATCGCGCACGAGGCCGAGGAAGGTCTCGGCGCCCTCTTCGTACTGCACCAGTCGGTTGGGCAGGATCACGCCCGTTTCCGGGCGTACCTGAAGACTCAAGGTCACATCCGCCTGCGCACCGGTGTCGGAGAGGATCGCCAGGCCGCGTTGCATGACCGCGTCGCTGTGCGTGATGAGCGGGTGCGTCACCATCTCGGCCACGCTGTCGCCAGCGGTGCCGCTGCGCGTGATCTGCCCCAGAACGCCCGCCGCCGTCGTGCCCGCGACGAATGCACGGTTGTAGTCAGGCTGGGTCTTGAGCTGGATGCCTTCGACCGCGACCGCCGCGGCCGGCAGCACGTAGTCGGGCACCAAGGTGTTCCACCGCCACGGCGCCGCCGGGTAGCGCGGCAGCACGCGCAGCGTCGCATCGGTCGCATGTGGCTGCACGATGGCGCCGGCGGCGCTCGCGATGTCGAGCACCGCGCCGATGTGGCTCCCTTGATAGGCCCACGTCCCGCCTGGCACCGCCCAGTCGATCAGCCCGAAGTCGATCCCCCAGCCGATGCCCACGCCGTTGTAGGTCAGCGCCAGGTCGAGCAGTTGCGCCACACTGCGCGCGGCGGCCGAAGCGTGATTGAGTACCGGCGCATAGGGCGCATCGAGCACGGCTGCACGCCCTTTGCCCGTCACCTGCACCTTGCCATCGGCAAAGCGCCGATCACGACCGCAGTCGGTCGCGCTCAGCCGGTACGGCACGCCGTTGACCGTGGCAAGGATCTCCACCGGCGCGGCGTGGATGCCGCGGCGGATGACAGGCCACGCCGCGCCCGGCAGCGTCGCGCTCCATTGCCATGTCCACGAATCGGCCCCGAGCCGCATGGAAAAGGCCAAGGCCTCAAGCGGCTCGCCGCTGTCGAGGCGCACGAGGCTGATGCTGTTCTGCACGGTGTAGACCTCCAGAGTGGGCACGACGACGGGTGCGCCGCTGCCCGGCGGCGGCCGGTGCCGCTCGCAAACAAAGATGAGCGTGGTGCTGTAGCGCTGGCGTTCGCTGAAAACCAGCGTGGTCGAGGGCACGTAGCAGGGATCGACCTCGGGCGGCACGACGACCGAGCGCCCCGGCAGCGGCGCCATGGCCGCCTGCCAGCGCGACACGCGGCCGACATCGAGCTGCAGAGCGGCGCCGAAGCGGCCGGTGTGACGCCCCTGCGCGCGCACGGCTTCCTGCCAGCTCGCGCGCACGCCACGGCGCACGCGCTCGGCCTCTTGGTATCGCACGCCGAGGGGCGCCAGCGCCAGGCGCTCGGCCTCCTGCCAGCGAATCGCTGCTGCCGAGCGCGCGCGCGTCGCCTCCTGATGCCGCAGGCCCGTGCTGGCTTCGAGCTGCTGCGCTGCCTGATGCCGCGCCGCTGCGCCGGCACGCACGCGCTGCGCCTCTTGCCACACGGCCGACAAGCCCGATGTCCGGGGCGTGGCCTTCTGCCAGCTGCTCACACGGCCCACGCGCGCACGCTCGGCGTTTTGATGCTTCGCTACCGCGCCGCCTTCGATCTGCGCGGCCACCTGCCAGCCGCTCGACACCTTGCCCATGAGCGGACGGGATACGGCACTCGCATACCTCGTGGCCCCGCTGACCATGAAGGCGGGCAATGGGATGACGCCGGCGGCCGTCGCACGCGGCGGCATAGTCGCCATCGCTGCGCCGAACACCATGAACGCGGGCAACGCAATGCGCCCGAGCGCATAGGCCCCGCCGCTGACTGGTTCGTCGGCCTCGCCGAACACAAGGATGTTCGGTGGCCCATCGGCAGGCCCCTTGCGAAAAACAAGATCCTCAACCACCGATGACCACCTCGCCAAGGAAGAAGGTGCCGCCCTGGTAGAGCTTGGCCTCGGGGTCGCCTTCGGGCGGGTTCTGCACCACGAGCTTGACCTGACCCGCGCCCGAGGGGCCGCTCATGCTGAAGTCGGCCACCCAGGTGCCATCGGCGCGCTCCACCCTGCCCCAAGTCGCGACGCCGGTCGCCACGGCCAGGTCACCAGCGGTGTCGGCCTGCACGAGCCGCAGGCGACCCTCGGCCACCTCGCCCGCAGGCAGTGCGAGCACGGCCGCGGCCAGCAGCGTGGCGATGGCGCCGCCTTCGACCGGTTGCACGCCGCCGCACGCCAGGAACCGCGCGCCCTCCCCCAGGAACGCCACCAAGCCCGGCCCGCCCAACATGGCATTGATCGCGAGCACGTTCATGGCATCAGCTCCACCTTGCCATTCGCCAGCGTCAGCCCGTCCGTGACAACCGCGCGCTTGCCGTGGTCGAGGTAGTAGGCGAAGACCGAGTAGCTCTGCAGCTCGTCGACGTACTGGAAGTCATAGTTCCCGTTGGCATCGCTCCACAGCTCGCGAAGCTGCAGGCCATCGACCTCGCGGACCAGCCGCACGCGGCAGGGATAGGGCTTGTTCTCGGGATTCGCGTAGTCGAGCGTCCGGCCGCGCACCCGCCCGATGCCCTGCCCGAGCACGCCCGTGAGATGGTCTTTGCGACCGAGCGCAAATCGCCGTTGCACCGTGCCGCCGTAGGGCGGCATCGCGCCGCTGCTCACCACATGGGCCGGTGCGCGGATCACCGTCTGAATTGGCGCCGGCGCGATGTCTGAAGGAACGAAGGTGAATGCCTTGATGGCGCCCACAGCCACATCCTGCGAATACATCTCGTACTGGGGCAGACCGAGAAACAGCTTCACCGGCTGCACGACATCGATTGGCGCAACCACCAGCTCCCAGCCGGCGGCATCCACGCGCAGAGCGAAGTCGAGCCGGTTGACCTCCTGCCCGAGACGCTTGATCCGGCCCTTGAAGATCGACACCGCGCCGGCACGCTGGAACAGCACGCCGGTGGACTGGCAATCGCCCCCCGGATGAAACGTCGTCAGCGCTTCCGCTCGGACGCCGAAGCCGTACATGCGGTCCACGCTTGTGAGCGCGTAGGAGGCCGTGCTCGTGGTGGTCGGCGTGACCTTGTAGGGCGCGAACCCGCCCTCGCTGCAGAACATGGCCGTCGTCGAACCGCCCGTGTAGGGCGATGCCCCGAGCGTGACGACATAGGGCACGTCGTCGCCGTCGAGCGCCTGCAGCGTCGTGGCGTCCGAGACACCCAGCGCCTGCGCCCAGGCCGAATAGCGCTGCGCCGGCGTTGCCGAATCGGCCACGTCGATGGCGTAGCTGAAGCGACCGAAGGAGACGTTCACGCTCACCGCCACGGCCCCGTGATGTCCATCAGCGTGATGCCTGCACTGCCCGACACCGCCGGGTCGCTGCTGTAGGCCGTGCCGACCGACAAGGCCATGAGCTTGCGGCCAGCCATGTCGCCGGTGGCCGGCACGATGTCGCGGTGATTGATCTGCCCGGAGACGGTGGTTTGCGGGATCGTCAGGACGCCCGGCACTTCGCAGCGCGGCTCTGGATACACGGCATCGAACGAGCGCAGATACCGCCGAGAAAGTCTCAGCTTCCCGTCAACTCTCCCCGGGAAAGCGCCGAACGTGCCATCCAGTCCCGAGACCGCCGAACCCGCGGCCCCGGTATAGGGATAAGACGCCATGCCATAGGCCGACCCGAGCCCAGAAACGCTGCGAGGCGTGTAGAGCTGCAGCCCTGCGTTGTCGAACACCGAGTTGCTTGGATTGTTGGCCCAACTGGCAGGCGAATTCGCATCGAAGTAGGCAGAGAGCGCGCAGGCGTAGGGATCGCCACTGGGCCGCAGCACGTTCATGTCGCCGAACCCGCGCAGCGCGCCCACGGTGAAGCGGTCGAAGGTGCCCACGCCGTTGCCCTGGTAGGCCGAGACGTGCAGATAGAAGGTGCGACCGTCGCCCACCAGCAACCAGCTCACCGGGTTGGTGTTTGCGACCGCCGATTTGCCCCATGCCCCACCGCCGGGAATCACGTTGTTCAGCGGGAACACGCCGACGCCGGTCGAGATGTCGCTCATGGACTCGTAGCCGACGACGCGGCACATCAGGGTGCCGGTGTCGTCCATGCGCAAGTACATGCCCGTGCTGGCCGGGTCGGCGCTCTTGTAGGCGCCCAGGTTCGCGCCGCTGAAGGGCCGCAGCCAACCGAGCGGCGCCATCTTCATGGTGATGGTGCCGGAGGCAACACCGTCGGGCGCAGCGGTGGCGAACTGCACAGACCCTGCGTTCGGCTTCGCGATGATCTTCTGTTCGCCGTTGAGCGCGGTGAGCGCGCCCGTGACGCCGGCGATCAGCACGACGCTCTCGGGCGTTGCCGAATGCGCGCCCGTGTAGCTCGCCGTCGCCACCCCGCCCGAGACCGTGAGCGAGGTGAGCGCCTTGGTGTCGATGCCGGTCACGAGGCAGGCATACACCAGCGCCTCCATCGCGCCCGCCACCCCGTTGAGCACCGGCATCGCCGCGCCCATGAAGCTGCCGAAGTGCTTCACGCTTGTGTCCACTACTGAAACCATTGGATGTCCTCTTGCTGTCTTGAATCAGGGGCGGTCCACGCCGATGAGGACCAGAATTTCGAAGCTGTCGTCGAGAACCGTCTCGGCACCCATCTGCACGGTGCGGATCGGCACGAACGGAAACGTCGCGGCCACGGTGTTGAAGCGGATGAGCTGGCCCGCGGCCCAGCCCGAGCCGAAGCCGGCGGCCGGGATCGTCATGTAGGGCACGCCCGAGGGGCCGAGCGGCGAGCAATCGACGGCCATGCTCTGCCCCGTCACGATCTGCCCGACGTGCTCGCCGATCAGGTTGTAGGTCGTGCCGCCGGCGTTGATCTGGATGCGCCAGCGCTCGGTGACGGCGCCCTTGTTCGTGACCGTGACCGGGAAATCGATGTCGTTGAAGGTCGCATCCGCCGCGGCGCCGATGAGGCTGTCGGACCACGCACCGCTCCACGTCTGCTGATCGAACAACAGCGAGACACGCGCCTTCACATCACCCATCGGCAGCGCGCTGCTCACATAGGTGTCGCCCGCGGTGTAGTCGTGCGTGACGCGCCCCGCGAACGCCAGGCGGCCATCGATGCCGACATCGGACACCGTCAGCAGATCCTCGATGCGGTGCTCGTAGACCACGGGCTGCACGTAGCCCGACACGTCGGTGAACGTGACCGTTCCCGCGTCAAGGTTGCGCGTGTAGCCGGTCTCCAGGGTCACGCCGTCGCCGCCGATGAGCTTCGCGCGCGAGAGCCGCCCGCGGCCGGCGTCGAGCGTCATCCCGTTGGCGACCACCGCCGGCGGCAGGCGCTTCGTGTTGTGGATCACGACCAGCTCGCCCTTGCGGAAGATCGGCACGCGGCCATCGGCCGGCAGGCGCACCGGGTCGAGGCCGAGCAGCGTGGCATCGACGGGCAGCGTGGTGTAGGCCACTGCGTTGTAGCGGATGGTGTTCGCGAAAACCGGAACCGGCTTCCAGATCTTGCCGTCGCTGCCCACCGCATCGGCGGCGTACCAGATGGCGCCCTCGTTGCCGGCAGCCGTCACCCAGTCCCCGAAACGCACCTTGCCCACGCCGGTGGCGTAGTCGTAGGTGCCGTGCACGTTCGCGCCGTTGATGAAGCCCGAGGCATCGGCCGTGACGTTGATGGTTCCGCCGTTGAGCTTGGTCGCCAGGAGCTGGAACGAGCCGGGGCTGACCGGCGCCACCGGCGTGCGGAAGACGACGTACTCCACCGGCTGGCTGTCCAGCGAGGTCAACAAGCTGTTGACGACGACCGCGGTCGAGCCCGAGGCCGGCCAGGTCGTGAGTGAGGCCACGTTCGTGGCGTAGTCGTAGGTGCCGGCCAGCGAGGCCGCACCGGTGGCCGGGTCGAGGTCGGTGTACAGGCTGCCAGCGCGGTCGAAGTAGGTCTTGCCGCCCATCGTGAAGTTGACCGAGCCCGGCACGCCGGCCTCGCTGAAGCTGGGCAGCAGCCTGATGGAGAGCTTGGGCTGGTGGAAGGTCTGGCTCTTCGTCGTGCCGGCACCCACCACCCGGAAATTCGCTGTCACGAGCGCCGTCGAGTCGGCCGGCAGCGACGCATTCAGCACGGCATAGGTGTAGCCCGTGAGCGTGTTGCGATAGAAACCCGGCAGGTTCGGCGAGAGCACCGTGCCGAGCACGCCCAGCGGGTTGACGGCCCATTGCGGCACGGCCACGCTGACGACGGCCTCGGGGTAGAGCTTCGCCACGCCGGTGGCGTAGTCGAACGTGCCGAACTGCACGCCGAGGCCATCGACCAGCTTGCCGGCGCCGTCGTCGGTCACGGTCTTGGTGGCCGCGAAGTTCTGCGGCACCCACTGGTCGGCCGGCACGCCACCGGTGGACTGCAGGACGAGGTTCCAGTCGAGGGAGAGTGAGCGCGGCGCGATGTTCGTCTTGCCGAGGTTCAGCGTGATCGCACCATCGACATCGCGCGCCGGTGCCGGGAACGCCTTCGAGGACGGCTCGCCGTGGCTGTAGCCGACCGTGAAGGCCACGGCCGAGGCCGGCAGGACGTTGGGCTTCACCTCGACAAGGCTCGCCGCATAGGACACCGGGCCGGTGGCATCGCCCGCGAGCGCGCCGCTGCCGTTGTCGCTCGCGTGGCGCGCGGCGCCGTCGTTCCAGTCCACCGACACCGTGCCGGACTGGGCCGCCTGGTTGTCGAGGGCGAGCAGGATCGACACGGCCGCCGTGAGCGTGCCGCTGCGGTCCTTGTAGTTGGACTTCGCCGCCCAGGTGAAGATGATTTCGCTGCCCACGTCGGGCAGGCTTCCGAGCGTCGGCAAGGCCGTGCCGGTCACAAAGTCGATGGTGCCGCTGCCGATGCCGGAGCTGGTGCCCGACAGGCGCCCGCCGCCGTCGTCGGCCAGTTCGTACCAGTTGCCGCCGGCGCGGTAGGCCACGCGCAGCGAGCCCGGGGCCGGCGGCGGCAGGATGGTCAGCGGGTAGTTGATGCGCCGGCTCTCGACCGTCACTGCGATGGAGGCCGAATCGGCCAGCTCGATGGGCGCACCGGCGGGCCGGAAGCTGATCGTCTTGTTGCCGGCGATGGCGGGTGCGTCGCTCGCGAAGGTCATCGAGCCGCCGGCGTAGTTCACGCTGCCGATGGTCAGTGCGCCGAGCTTCAGCCGGCCGCCGTCGTCGGTCAGCGTGCCGGCCGCGGTCGCGACCGACAGCGAGCCCGGATAAGCAGGGTTGCCGAAGGCGATGATCGCGTTCGGGCCGAAGGCCACGCCCGTGGTCAGCGACACGGTGCCCGCACCGGCGGCCACGAGCGTGGTCACCGAGCCGGCGGCCGACATGTCCACGAGCGGGATTTCCGTGGTGGCACTCGGCACGAGCTGCGTGTCGATCCGGTCCACCCGCGCCGACAGGTCGCCCGTGGTCACGTGGGCCGCGAGCTTCGCGATGCCGTAGAACTTCGAGGCGTTGGCGACGAGCATCTTGTTCACCGCGGCCGAGGTCGCGGTGYGCTCGAAGAGGCGGTTCGCTGGCGTGCCCGTGTAGTCGTTCTTCAGCCCGTCCACCAGCTCGCAGACACAGACCTGTGCGGCGTAGTCCACGAACGCGCCGCCCGTGCTGTAGCTGTAGGTGCGCTGCTCGGTGGCCACGTCCGCGATGCGCACGTACTCCGTCTTGCCGCCGCCGCTGATTTGCAGCGTGCCGTTGACCGCGGGCGGCGTGGCGCCGGGCCGCTGGAAGATCTGCAGCGAGCGCTGCCCCTGCACATGGTTGGACAGCAGATACCCGTTGAACTCTTCACCCGCCGAGGTGTAGGCCTCGATCCGGTTCTGGATGCTGGCGCRGCGGTCGAAGAAGTCGCCGGTGTAGAACAGCGCCGGGCTCACGTTCGGGTCAGCGGGCGGGCGCGAGATGATGACGAGGCCACCGAGCGCGGTGTCGGTGTTCATCGTCTGGATCGTGGCTGCGATCTTCATGATGGACACGTCGCCGCGCGCACGGTCCACGGCCGAAATGTCCTTGAAGATGGCGTTGCTCTTGCCGTCTTCGATGACGTTGGCGGTCGGCGCACCGCCGCCGTTGTCAACGTCGTCCATCACCTGCGTGGTGACGATCTTGATGTCGGATTCGAGAATGGTCATGTCGGGGTCGGTCAGACGGTGATGAGTCGCACGGTGGCGACGTAGGGGTAGTCCTCGACCGGCAGCTCAGGCCGCGCGACCGGTTTGCCCTCGACGGCCACGCCGGGCGCGAACTGCACGGTGAAGGTGCGGCCATCGGCCAGCACGAGCGGGAAGTCGGCGATCGGGTCGGCCTCGGCCAGCGCCTGCAGCGCAGTGAGCGCGCCGCGCCTGATCCAGCCGGCATCGACCTCGCCCTGCAGCGAGATGGGCCGGCCGGCCAGGCGCACGCCGGCATCGATGAGCGCGGCGCCGGTGACCGAGTACTCGAGACTCTTCTCGACGCGGCTCCATCCGAACTCGTCGGCCCAGACCATGCCGCGCGGGATCTGCAGGCCTGCCAGGGTGTGGAACTTCTCTGCAGCCATGTCAGTGCCCTGCCCGGCTGGAAGCCGTGCCCTTGGCCGCGCCGAGCTGCGCGAGCAGGCCCTCGATGGCATCGGCACCAGCGGCATCGGTGCTCACGCGGCCGTAGTCGCGGCCGTTGAGGTTGAGCTGCAGGTTCACCGTGCGGTTGGATTCCGGCTTCGGAATCGTGGTCGGCGTCTGGCCGTCGCCGGCGAACGTCACCTTCTCGGCGGCCTTGAGCAGCGCATAGCTCAGCGTGTCGCCGCCGTACTTCTTCTGGCCGGGGTTGTTGAAGAACTGGACATTGCCCTTCTCGTCGGCGAACTCCCGGGCGATGCGGCGTGCGGTCGCGTCGTCGTTGACGCCGGCGTTCTTCAGGAACGCGGCGATGCCCGTCATGGTCCCGAGGTCGCTGCCGGCAACGACGGTCTTGCCGTTCTTGTCGGTGGAGAAACCGCTTGCATCACGACCGAGGCGCTTGTTCTCCAGCGCCGTTTCGCGCTCTTTGAGAGCGTTGGCCTTCTCGCGCGCTTCGATGTCGCGTTCTCGGGCGCTGGTCACATCGCGCAGCGCACCGGCCAGGCCGTTGGCGGCCTGCGTGGCATCGGTCTGGGCGTCCTTGAGCTTCAGGGTCGAGCGGCCGGCGCTGTCGAGCGTGACCTCGAAGCCGCGCAGGGCGGCTTGCGCCTGCACCCAGCCCGGGGCCACGCCGTTGCCGGCCGCGATGGCGGCGTCGGCGGCGCGCTTCCATGCCTCGCCCAGGCCGATGGCGGTCGCCTGCCCGCTGTCGCGGATCATCTCGAAGTCGCGCAGCGCGGTCTTGGCGATGGTGTCGAGCTGGGTTTTGGTCTGGACGCCGGCGCGCTGGAACGCGGCATCGATCTCGGCCGCTGCATCAGCCTGCGCCTTCTTGTTCGTCACGGCCGCTTCGGCGGCGGCGAGGTTGGCCTTCTTCAGCTCGTCGAGCTTCTGCGCGGCCAGCTCCAGATGTCCCGTGGCAATGGCCTGGTCGTATTCGGCGTGCAGGCGCTTGACCGAGGCCCGGGCTTCCTCGGCCTTCACCTTCTGCGTTTCGGCGGCGCTGGCGGCCTTCTGGCCCGCGTCCTGCGCGCTGTCGCCGGCGGCCTGCATCTCGGCCGCCATGTTCGTGAACGCCGCCGCGCCGCTGGCCGCTGCCGCCGTGGTGGCCGCCGCGTCGCCGGTCAGGCCCGCCCAGCCGGCGCGCGCCTGCTCCGCACCCTCGGCGGCACGGTCGAAGGCCGCACTCGCCTTCTCGCCGAAAGCATCCGCCACCGCACCGGTGGCTTCGGCCGAGGTGCGCACCTCTTCGGCGGCCGACTTGAAGGCCGCCGACACCGCGCCGAAGGTGATCTTCGCCAGGCCCGACATGATGAGCGCGAGGCCCGTCTGCACGGCGCTGACCACGGTCGCCATGGCTTCGGCCTGCTTGTAGATCGCGGCGAGCACGACGTTCGCGCCAGCCACCATAACGCCCCACACCGTTTGCACGATGCTGCCTGTGGTCTGTGCCTTCTGGCCGAAGCTGTCGAGCAGCGCCCCGGCGCGGTCTGCCAGCGCCTGCACCTTCGCCAAGATGGCAGGCACATCGATGCTCGCGATGAAGGCCTTCACCCATTGGATGCCGTTCTGGAAGGCTGTTGCCAGGGCGGTGCCAAAGCGACCCACGGTGCCATCGGCAACCGCCGAGCGCAGCGCGCCGGACAACTGCTCGACGCCTTGCTTCAGGACCGGAAGAACGGGGGTCGTCAGCGCGTTGACGGTCGAATCCCACGCGGTGCTCAACCCGTTGAGCGCGCCCTTGAGGTTCGCTTGCATGACGGCTGCGGTCTCGGCCGCGCTGCCCTTCGCGTCCTGCAGTTTCTTCGTCAGTGCGTCGAGCGAGACGATGCCTTGATTCAGAAGCGCGCGCAGCGCTGGCCCAGCCTCTTGTCCCACCGCCGCAATGGCTCGCTGACCCGCCGGCCCGGCTGCGGCCAGCTCATGCAGCATCTTCTCGAAATTGTTCGTCGTGATGCCGGCGGCGGCCAGCTCCGTGCGGAACTTGCTGGCCGGGTCGGAGAACTGCGCAAAGATGCTGTTCAACGCCGTGCCGGCGCGGCTGGCGTCGATACCCGCATCGGCAAACTTGCCCACGATGGCAACGGTGGACTCCAGACTCAGCCCGAGCGTGTTCGCGAGTGGGGCCGCATAGCTCAGCGCCTGCGCCAGGCCCGTGACGCTGGTGTTCGTGGCGTTGGCGCCCTTCGCGAGCACGTCGGCCACGCGGCCCGAATCCGTGAAGGCGAGGCCCAGGCCGTTGACGATCTTCGTCAGGTACTCGGCCGAGGTGCCCAGCTCGATATCTCCCGCACGCGCAAGCTGCATCGCGGCCGGCAGCGTGGCGATGGCGTCGCGCACGTTGAGGCCGGCCTTCGCAAGGTTCTCCAGTGCGCCCGCCGCCTGCAGCTCGGTGAACCCGTAGCGGACATCCGCCGCGGCTTCCTGCGCCGCCTTGCGGAGCTGGCGCATCTCGGCCGCGCTGGCGCCCGTCGCGGCCTGCACCCGGCTCATGGCCTGCTCGAAGTCGGCGCCGCCCTTGATCCAGCCGGCGAAAGCCTGAATGCCGAAGTAGCCCAGGACGACCGCAGCGAACGCGGCAAGACGCGTCTGCAGGCGGTCGAACACCTTGGACGCATCGTCCTTGGCGTTGATAACGATCTGAATCGGCTTGAAGGCCATAGGGAGTGAAGATCAGGTGGATGGACGGTGGCGGCGCATGCGGCCTCTGCGCGAAGCCGCATGCGTCACCACGCCCCGCGACGAACGGGGGACGGGTGTTCAAGGTCAGGCGACTGGGCGGCCTCCGACGTAGACGGCTTCGGCGTTCGCGGACTTCAGGACGTCCACATCGAACTCGACCTTCACGAACTCGACTTCGTTCGACACGATGGGGAGGTCGCCGGAGGGGGTCATGCTCACGCGCGGCATGTACCAGTCCTTGTTGCTGCCCGTAGCGTTGTCGGCGACCACGCGCACGGCCGCGAGGAACGACGTGTTGCCGCCGGTCTTCAGGCGCGTGTACGAACCGGCCACGGGCGTGTAGCCGAATTGCACGGCGCCGGCCGTGATGCCGCCGCCGACGATGATCTGCACGGCGCCCGTTTCGGGATCGACGTTGAAGTCGACACCGGCCTCGTAGGGCGTGGTGCCGTCTTCGCTCTTCACGCTCACCGCCGTGACGTTGCGCACGCCGATGGGGTTTGCCGTGGTCTGGCCGAGCTGGTAGATCTTGCCGGGCACCACAGTGCGCATCTCACCGGTCACGGCGACCGCCGACTGCACGACGACCTCGCTCGTTGCCGCGAGGAAGCGCTGATAGGTCGCCATGCTCATGTTGTTGCAGGTGATCTTCGCGGTGCGCTTGACCTTGCCGGTCAGCGTACCGATGAGTTCGCTCGCGGCGGTCTCGGCCGAGAATTCCTCGGCCTTCTCGGAATCGATGGTGAGAACGAAGCTCGGGCAGTTGCCCATTTCTTCCTCGCCCGTGAGTTCTTCGAGGGCGTTCATGATGTCGAGGCGCAGGCGGCCACGCGGGGCCGACAGTTCTGTTTTGGTGTGCACGATGGGCATGGGAATCTTTCAGGGTTGGCCGTCGAAACGGGCCGATGTGGAAAAACCGAGTTCGATGCCGACGAGGCCGTTCTCGAGAAATGGCGGTGGCTTCACGCGCACCAGTTGAAGAAGCTCCCAGCGACGCCCGGCGACTTGGCCCGGTCCCCAGCCGTGCAGCGCCTCGATGACCAGCGCGAACGCGCTGTCGAGCTGCGCGGCGGCTTCCGCGTCGGCGCGTTTGGCAACCAGCGTGACCAGCCACAACGGACGCACCAGCGCCCCGGGCGCCTCGCTGGCCGGCACATCGGCGTCGGCGAACATCACGGAAGCGAACAGGTCGGGATCGCGCTTTCCGGCGTCGAAGAACATGCCCTTCACGGTCCATGCATCAGCCAGGCTCGCGCGCAGTCGCTCGACGATCACAGGTTCAAGCGCAATCACGCTCAGGCGCTCCGCAGAATCAGGTGGACGCGCCCCGTCCCATCGGGCTTCGACCGCACGACCTCAAAAGGCTTGCCGTCGATGCGCAGGGCATCGCCGCGCTCCAGCCCACCGAAAGCCGCCACCGGCCCCCAGCACTCGGGCGCCTGCGCATCCACCTGGTCACCGAAGGACGGTGCATAGGGGTCGTCGAACTCGACGGGAACGGGATCGGCCATGCCCTCGACCTCCGCAAGCGCGTTGGTCAGGTGCTGATCGAGCGCACGGTTCACGCGGTCTTGAAGCGCTGCGAAAGGTGTCGGCATGGCGTGCAGGCGAAACGGATCAGGTGGCAGCCGGCAGGCTTGCGCCCAGCTTGACGGAGACGACATCCGCACCGCCCGCTGCCGCTTCGGTTGCGACGCCGATGCACTCCTGCCCGGCGCTGGTCTTGTTGACGACCTTGTTCGGCGCATCCCAGAAGAGACGGTCGCCAACGCCGACCGCGACGCCCGCGGTCTTGCCGAGGTCGAAGACGCCATCGGTCTTGAACTCGCCCGGCGTGTTGGCCGGCACATCGGTGGTGGCGACGCCGAACAATGCGGCGCCGAACAGAAAGCCGACACCCGAGGCGACGGCGATAGAGGGAGTCAGCGTGAGCACGCTACCCGCTTGGCGGTAGTTCTTCATGGTGGTTCCTTGGGTGAAGTGATGAGGCCGCCAGCGGCCCGGAATCGGGCGCCGGCGTGGAGCGCGTTAGCCGCCGTTCGCGCGGTACATGCCGCGGTGGTCCACCGCCTTGGCGGCGAAGTCGTGACGGCACTTGTAGGAAACGCCGTCGATCTCAAAGCCGATCTCGGACTCGATGACCGGGCCTTCGGCGCCGTCGAGGAACGTGTACTCGACGGTATCGACTTGCGAATTCGAAGCGGCCAGGAACCACGCCGATGCGCTCACCGCATCGAGGATCGGCTCGACGATGGGCTCCACCGACGTGCGACCACCGGCACGGAACTCGTTCACGTCCGATTGCTTGGCCGGCGTGTAGTTGGAGCTGGTGAGCTGGTAGGCGGTTTGCTCCAGAGCGGCCGGCACGATGAGGTAACCGGGCGCGAGGTTCAGCTCTTCGCCCTGCAGGCCGCGCTGCAGGCGCATCGCAGTGCGACCGGCCGACAGCGCGGAGAACTGCAGCGCCGAGCCGGCGCCGGTGGCGACATTCTTGTGCGCTTCGCTGAAGAGCTGTTCGCCGTCGGCCATCGTCGGGTTGCCGGTCAACTGCGCGTAGACGAGGCGGTTTTCGAGACGGCGGGCCGATGCGCCGAAGCCGGTCACCATGCGGTCGAAGGCGCGCAGATCGTCGTTCACGAGCGCCTGCCGCGACAGCGAGACGATGCGGCCATGCGTCACGATGCCGTAGGTCTCGGCGCCGTCTTTCATCGTGCCGTACTTGAACTCGCCGTGTTCGTTGGTGCGCAGCAGCTCGGGCGCCCCGGAAAGCTGCACGACGGTGATGTTCTTGAAGTCCGGCGCGTTCGGCGCACGACGCGCCCACATGGCATAGGTGCCGGGGTTCTCGTCGTATGTGTTGCGCAGGCGCTTGTTCGCCACGTTGGCGAAGAGCGACGCAAAGTCGCTGGTGGTGTGCATGCCACCCGAGCGGAAGGTGAGGATCGACGACGCCAGTTGCATGCGCTCCATGCCGCGGGTCTTGACGCCGTGGGCTTCGAGCAGATCGCGGCCCATCTCCAGCAATGACATGCCGCGGTACTGGCGACCGTTGTCGTCGAGCACCGTGCCAGGGGCCACGCGGTGCGTGATGGCCTGTTCCAGACCGGCGAGGCGCGTTGCCATCTCGTCGGTGACGGTTTCGATACGCACATTGCGATGGCCGCCGCTGGCCGCATCGCGATGGGCCAGCTCTTCGAGGACCGCCGCGCGAGCGTGCTCGACCGGCTGGCCACCGCGGATCAGGCCGGCGGCCAGGTGGGCCACGTTGTGACGCGCGCACACCTCGCTGATGTCGGCCGCGCGCTGTGCTGCTGCGGCGGTGGCATCGGCCACGGCGTTTCCCGATGCGACGGGCGCGGCGGTCGGCGCTGCGGCTACGGTGCCGGGTGCAACGCGTTGTTGTTCGGTCGTCGCGGCGGCGCCGCCGGCGGAGGCTTGAGGCATGGAAAGTTCCTTCAGGTTTGGATTTGCGGCGGAAGCGCCCACCGTGGGCGATGCGGTCTGGCTGCGAACTTCGATGAACTCGCAGGGAAAGGTGCGTTGAGCGACTTCGGTGCCCGTGGGCGCCTGCGCTTCGGTGCCGCGGACCTGGCAATCCATGTCGGCAGGAATGGGGACGAGAGAAACCTCGTAGGGCTCCCAGTCGATGACGCGATACAGCCACTCGCCATCGTCAGCCGCAGGCGGGACCATCTCGACGCGATGGCGCACGTAGCCCACCGAGACATTGCGGATGATTCCGTCCTCCACGTCCTGCACATAGCCGGCAACAGATTGGCGACGCGAGAACGACACGTCGCACAGGCCCTCACCGGCAGCAATGCTCGGGTTCTCGACGACGCCGAGCTGCGCTTCGAGGCTCCATGCGTTGTGCGTGTTGAGCAGTGGCGCGCCGCGGGTCAGGCGGTCCAGGCGAATGCAGCCTTCTTCGACAACGAGCTGTTCGAGGTAGCTGCGCTCGCGATACCAGTCATAGCGCCTGACGCTGGCACCGGCAGCGAAGACAAGCTGTGCGGTCGCGAGCGAAGTCTCAGCTCGCGGTGCGCCTTCGTCCGATGCGCGAGTAAAGCCGCGAAGCTCCATCGAACGGCCGGCCAGCGGCATGTCGTCGCGGCGAGTGATGGTGTCTTGTGCTTGAGGCATGCCGAGGACTTTGCCCGGCACGCTGTCTCATTTCGAGGCAAAAAGTGAGACGATTTCGGCCGAGGCTGTGTGGAAACGCCCTCATCGCGCCCAGTATGCCGGACCCTCGCGTTAGCGAGTGTCCTGATGGGTCTCGATGCCCCCAGCAAGCGAATTGTCGCGAGTGACCTCGTTTGCACGTGCTGAGGCGCCGCATATCGGTAAGGCCGCATTTGAGAGGCTCACGGCCCCACCAACCGCATCGCCTTCATCGTCTTCGCCATCCCCAGAATCCGCATCACCCGCTTGAGGTTGTACGCCAGCACGTGCAGGCTCATCTCGGTGCTTACGTGCTCCAGCGTCTTCGTCAGGAAGTGGGTGGACCCCATCCAGTGTTTCAGCGTACCGAACACGTGCTCCACAGTGCGTCGTCGCAGGGTCATGGCGTCAAGTTTCCTGTCCAGCCGCCGCTGGACGCGCTCCAGAACCTGTTCGTGCTCCCATCGACGGATGCGCCGGTAGTCGCTGGTTGTGCACTCATCTTTCATGGAGCAACGAGGGCAAGCACTGGTCCAGTAGACGCGTGCGTTCAGGCCATTCCTCTCGATCGTGTTGAACCGATAGATTGCGCGTTCGCCTGCTGGGCACTGGTACTGGTCATCCCTGGCGATGTAGATGAAGTCGCTCTTGTCGAAGCGCCCCTGGGCCTTGGCGCCCGAGGTCATCGGCTTGGGCACGTAAGTCGCGATGCCCGTGTCTTCACAGGCCTTGAGCTCAGTGCCGTTGAAGTACCCACGGTCAGCGAAGACGCGCAGCCTGCTTTTACCCATCGCCTCGCGTGCGGCCTGCGCCATCTTGCTCAGCTGGGCTCGGTCATTGCCGATGTTCGTCACCTCGTGGGCAATGATCAGATGGTGCTTGGCATCGACTGCCGCTTGCACGTTGTAGCCCACCAGGCCCGAGCCCTTGGCCTGCGAGTTCATCGAGCGTGAGTCGGGATCGGTGGTGGAGCGCTGGCCGTCGGGCTCGTGCTTCAGTTGCTCCTTGGTCTCATCGAGCTGGCGCATCTGCTCGCGCAACCTCTTGATCTTGTCCTGCAGTCGCTCGGTCTTGGCCTCGACCTCCGCGGGCTGCGTACGGTCGGCGGTCTCCAGCGCATCGAGGTAGCGCTGGATGCTCTGCTCGATCTGCCGCTGGCGCGCATCGATCTTGGCTGGCGTGACGTTGCGGTCCCGGCTGTTGACCGCCTTGAATTTGCTGCCATCAATGGCCACGATGGCCTGCGTGAACAGCTTGAGCTCCCGACACATGCCCACGAAACGCTTGCAGACGTTGCGGATGCCCGCGCCGTTGTCGTGACGGAAGTCGGCAATGGTCTTGAAGTCCGGGGCAAGCCGGCCAGTGAGCCACATCAACTCGACGTTGCGTTGGGTATAGTCATCAAGACATTCCGGCAACAGCGCGACCTGCTGTCGATCTTCGCCTTCGATGAATCGCTTCATGGGCACCTCGCTTGAAACGGGTGCATCGATTTTATTTTTTGAAGGGCGGGACTGGAAGTCTTTTCACACAGCCTCGGCCGATTGTGCCCCTTGCTGCCGCAGGTCAAACATAGCCGCGAAAGCTGATGCCCAATCCAGCGAAGCAGGCGCGGCACCAAGGACAGCTGCAGTCCGGCCCGCGCATGCTGAGGTTCCCTCAACTCGATGGGAGACCATCATGGGATCAGCAAACACTGCAACCTGCCGCGCGCCCCGGAACAAGGGCAAGATCGTCGGCCATAAGGCGCCTTTCAAACTGAAGGACATTTGGGCGCTGCGGGTGCGGCTGCAACTGGAGGGCCGAGTGCGCGAACTCGCCCTCTTCAACTTGGGCTTGGACAGCATCTTGTCAGCCTGAAGGTCAGGGACGTCTGCCACGGAGAGCAAGGGCAACAGTGATGCAGCGCAAGACGCAGCGTCCGGTGCAGTTCGAGCTCGCGCCCGGAACCCGCGAGACTGTGCAGGCGTGGATTCAGCACGCCGGGCTGCGATCGGACGACTTCCTGTTCCCGAGCCGAATGCACGACTCGCCGCACCTCGGCACCCGGCAGTACGCCCGGATTCTTGGTGACTGGGTCAGAGAGCTTGGCTTGGATCCTGCCGACTACGGAACGCACTCGATGCGACGGACGAAGGCGACCCTGATCTACCGGCGGACGAGGAACCTCCGTGCGGTGCAGTTGCTGCTCGGCCACTCCAAGCTTGAGCAGGCCCCCTCCAGCCTCACCCCTTCGACACCCGCCGCCGCTCCTTCACCGCCGAAGCCAGCCCCTCAAGCACCGGCACCGTCTGCGCAAAGCCGATGCAGGCATCGGTGATCGAGACGCCGCGCTTCAGCGCAACCCCGGGCTTCAGGTCCTGCCGTCCTTCCTCCAGATGGCTCTCGATCATGATGCCCGTGATGCGCCGCTCGCCCGCCGCGATCTGCGCCGCCACGTCTTCGGCGACCACGATCTGCCGCTGGTGCTGCTTGCTGCTGTTGCCGTGCGAGACATCGATCATCACCTGCGGCCGCAGGCCATTCGCCAGCAGCGCCTCGCAGCTGGCCGCGACATCCGCGGCCGAATAGTTGGGGGCCTTGCCGCCGCGCAGGATCACGTGGCAGTCGTCGTTGCCGCGGGTCTCGAAGATTGCCGCCATGCCCATCTTGGTCATGCCCATGAAGGCATGCGGCGCGCGGGCCGCGAGGATGGCGTCGGCCGCAACCTTGACGCTGCCGTCGGTGCCGTTCTTGAAGCCGACCGGGCAGCTCAGGCCCGACGCCAGCTGCCGGTGGCTCTGGCTCTCGGTGGTGCGGGCGCCGATGGCACCCCAGGCGATCAGGTCGGCAATGAACTGCGGGCTCAGCAGGTCGAGGAACTCGGTGCCGGTCGGCAGGCCCAGGGTGGTCAGTTCGAGCAGCAGGCGCCGCGCGCGCTCCAGCCCTTCGTTGATCGCGAAGCTGCCGTCCAGGTGCGGGTCGTTGATGTAGCCCTTCCAGCCCACGGTGGTGCGCGGCTTCTCGAAGTAGGCACGCATCACGATGAGCAGGTCGTCCTGCAGCGAATCGGAGACGATCTTCAGGCGCTGTGCGTATTCGATGGCCTGGTCGTGGTCATGGATGGAGCAGGGGCCGACCACGACCACCAGCCGGTCGTCGCGGCCGTGCAGCACGTCGGCAATTTCTGCACGGCTGCGTTCGACCAGCGCCAGCGTGTTGTCGCGCACGGGCACGCGTTCCTGCAGCAGCGCGGGGGTGATGAGCGGACGGACGGCGCCAATGCGCACGTCGTCGATGCGCGTGGTGTCGAGCGTGCTGTCGCGGGAGCCGACTTCGGCGTCGTGGAGGGGGTCGTCGAGGCGGGGCATGGTGGTCGTGGGTGTGGTTTCGAATGGAGCTTCCTCGATTGTCCACTCGAAGGCCCCACGGCCGATCCGCCCGTCAGACCAGTTGCAGATCCTTCGGCGCCACCCCATCGAACACCTTCGCCAGCTGCGCCGGCGACAAGCCATACATCCGCCTGAACAACCCGCCGAACACCGCCCGGTATTCATTGAGCACCGGATAGTCCCGGTTCTCGAACAGCGTCGCCTGCGTCAGCGCCTGCTGCTCGCCCACGACGCGCCCGCCCGCCTGCGCCGACAGCCCGCCGCCGAGCACCCAGTACACGGTGCCGTGCCCATGGTCGGTGCCGCGGTTGCCGTTCTCGCGGAAGGTGCGGCCGAACTCGCTGATGACGACGACGACGGTCTGGCGCCATGCATCCTCGCCCATCTCCTGCGCGAAGCCGGCCACGCCGCGGCCCAGTTCTTCAAAACGGTTGGCAAGGTAGCCGGTGGCACCGCCCTGCCCCACGTGCGTATCCCAGCCGCCGACGTCGACGAAGCCCAGGTCGAAGCGGTCGCGCATCAGCAGCGCCATGCGGCGCGCGACCAGCTCGAAGCCCTTGGCGCTCATGGCGTTGCGGCTGGCCGCGTCCATCTCGGCCTGCACGGCGCGCATGACTTCATCGCGCACCTGGAAGCCCTCGGCCACGGGCTGCGCGAGTGCGGTGTTGCGGTACATGGCCGCGATGACCTGGCTCTGCCGCGCGTCGAGGGCCGAACGCGCATTGCCCGCGAGCGCCATGTTGGCGGCCTTGGCGTTGCCGCGCAGCGAGATCGGTAGCTGGTCGGTGAAGGCGATGGGCGACACGTCGGTGGCGGGCCCCGCGCCGAGCACGCCGGCCAGCCGGTTGAGAAAGCCCGAGCGGTAGTCGCGGCGCTTGTCGAGCGCCTGGCCGAGTTCGATGGAGTCCTGCGTCTCGAAGTGGCTGCGCGTGAGGTCGTCGGTGCCGGCGAAGGCGATGAAGGACGCCTGCTTCTGCTGGAACAGTGGCATCACGGTTTGCGCGAGCGCCGGGTGCAGGCCCCAGTTGCCGTCGATCGGCAGCGCGCCGTTGGGTGTGCCGGGGCGCGCTATGGCGATGTTGGGCCGCGAGGCGTAGTAGAAGTCGCTGCTGGTCGGCACGAGCAGGTTGCTGCAGTCGTACGCGCCGCGCAGGAACACGACCAGCAGCTTGGTGCCTTCGGCGGCGGGCGCGGCCATCAGCTGGCCGGCGGCGCCTGCGAACGGGGCGGCGGCGATGAGCTTCAAGAGTTCTCGACGTTGCATGACGGTTGTCCTTTCTTTTGCCTTGCTCCTTCCCCCTCTGGGGGAAGGTTGGGATGGGGGCAAGCGGCACTCGATCAAACACCGAAGCGGAACCAGCGCCGCTTGCCCCCACTCCTGCCCTCCCCCAGCGGGGGAGGGAGAAAAACCAAAATCCGTTCAGCGGCGCATCAGCTCGGGCGACGCCAGCAGGAAGGTGTTCCATTCCTGCGGATTCTTCGCCTGCGCCAGCGCCTCGCGCGTATCCGCACTCAGGCCGCCCTGCATCGCGCGAACCGCTGGCGATTCGGCCAGCGGCGGAAAGGCGGGCTTCTCCAGCGGCGCCTTGTCGTCCGTGCGGAACAGCACCGCGCCGTTCGCACCGATGGCACGCGCGATCTCGAAGCGCGTGTTCATCTGCCCCGCACTGGCCCATGCGGCTTCATTGAGCGGATAGCCATCGGGCGTCTCGTGGCCGTACAGCTGCTCGCCCATGCGGTTGATCCAGTTGAGCACGGGGTTCACGTCCGACGCGACACGGTCGTCGTATGCGAGCCGCACGCCGGCCATCACGTAGTGCACCGGGTCGCGGAACTTGCGGCCCAGCGATGCAGAGAACTCGGGCGATTCGAACAGCGACTTCAGTGTGATGGCGATGTCGCCGTCGCTGCGCGTGAAGGCCGCGGCCATGCGGTCGACCAGCGCGGGCGGTGGATCGTCCGACACGAAGTACACGGCGAGCTTGCGCGAGATGAAGCGCGCGGTGGCCGGCGCGCGCGCGAGGCGGTCGAGCGCCTCGTCGGCCTCGGCCAATCCACGGCTCTGGATGGGTTGGCCCAGCAGCGTCTTCGGCCCGTAGTCGTGCCGGTTCGGGTTGAACTCGAACAGGCCCTTGCGCACGTAGTCGGCACGCACGGCCGGCCGCACATTGGGCGGTGGCGCATCGAGCGGCTGGTAGCTCACGCCCACGCCGGTGAGCACGCGCGCCAGCTCTTGCACGTCGGCCTGCGAATAGCCGCCCCCCACGCCCAGCGTGTGCAGCTCCATCAGCTCGCGCGCGTAGTTCTCGTTGATGCGGTTGGCGCCGTTCTGCGCGTTGTCGAGGTAGCGCAGCATCGCGGGGTGGTGCAGCGTGGCGCCGAGCAGGTCGCGGAACTTGCCGAGCGCGTGCGGGCGGATGGCGTTCTCTTCGTAGTCGCCCACCATCGCACGGATGTTGTCCTTGCGCAGGTTGACGTTGAAGTGATTCATCCAGAACCACGTCATCTGCTCCTGCAGCTGGTTGGGCGAGTACAGCGCGCGCAGCACGAAGCGCTGCTGCGCCTCGCGAGCGAGCTGGTTGAGTTGCTGCTGGTAAGCCTGCCGCGCGGCCTTTTTCTGCTCTTCGTCGGGCAGCGCATCGGCGGCCTTGCGCTGCGCGTCGAGTTCGGAGACGAGCTGATCGAGCGGCGTGCGCGAGATGGCCATCGCATCGATCTGCGCCTGCGCGGCCGGCGGCAGCGGCGCGGGCCGCGGGTTGAGCTGGTCGCGCATCCACAGCGACAGGCCGCGCTTCGCCAGCCGTGCGTCGCTGCTCGCATTGGCGCCCCAGCTCACGCGGTCGAGCCAGCGCAGGCGCGTGGCTTCGTTCACCGGAGCGGAGGGCAGCGATACCGATACCAGTGGCCGATGGTCTCCCGGCGCGCTCGCGCAGGCCGCGAGCAGCGCCACCACACAGGCGCCGAGTAGGCTTTTTTTATTCATCGGAACTCCTGGGCGTGAGCGTGAAGAGGATGCTCCTCTCAACCACTGCGCCCCGCTGCGCGTTGACGCTCTTTACCTTCGCAGCGCTGCGCCAGGAGGCGCCTAAGCGTCAGCTAAGTCAGGCTACCGACACGCTCGGCGGCGCAGCGCCGGCAATCTGCCGCAGCGCGCGCTCGAACACCTCGACGGGTTGGCCGCCCGAAATGAGGTGCTGGTCGTTGATGATGATCGCGGGCACCGAGTGGATGCCGGCGTCGGTGTACATGCGCTCGCGTTCGCGCGTTTCCTGCGCGAATTCGTCGCTGTCCAGGATCTGGCGCGCACGCACCGGGTCGAGCCCCGCTTCGGTCGCCGCGCGCACCAGCACTTCGGGGTCCGACGGGTTCTGGCTGTCGGTGAAGTAGGCCTTTAGCAGCAGCTTCTTGAGTGCCGCTTGCCGTGCCGGGCTCTCGAGCTCGGCCCAGTGCAGCAGCCGGTGCGCGTTGAAGGTGTTGTAGACGCGCGGCCGGCCTCCGGGGCTGAACTCGAATCCGACGGCAGCGCCGCGCTGGCGGATCATCTCGCGCGACTGGGCTTGTTGCTCGCGCGTGGAGCCGTACTTCTGGTTCAGGTGCTCGAAGGTGTCCTGGCCTTCGGGCGGCATCTGCGGGTTCAACTCGAAGGGCTGGAAGTGCAGTTCCGCGGTGACCCCGGGCGCCACGTTCCTGAGCGCCGCCTCGAGCGAGCTCAGGCCGACGGCGCACCAGGGACAGGACACATCGGAGACGAAGTCGATCTTGAGGTGGGAAGAAGAGGTAGTCATGGCGCCATTCTTCATGGCGCCACAACCCTTGGCATGCGAAAGGTCTTCAGGCCGCGGCCTTGGCCATGCGCGCTTCCGCCAGCGTCTTCTCGCGCAGGAGGTCGTACTCGGCCTTGTCGACCGGGATCGCGTCGGGCTTGCCCAGATCGTTCATGTGCACGCGGTAGGTTTCGCGGGCAGTCCAGGCCGAGACCGCGGCGATGGCGCAGATCGCCAGCGTGATGGCACCGACGGTCAGCGGGATGTTGGTGGCGCCGGGGGGCGCGACCGCCACGAACAGCGCCGGCAGCAGCGCGGTGATCGCGGTACCGATGTTCTGCGAGATCGCCATGCCAGAGACGCGGGTGCGCGTGGGGAACATCTCCGGGTAGAAGCTCGGGAACACGGCGTTGTAGCCCTGGTAGACCACGCCCCACATCAGGAGCGACATCACGATGGCCAGCGGCACGTTGTGGATGCTGATGGCGTACAGGTAGCCGAACGACAGCAGGCCCGAACCGATGGCACCGATGGCGATCGGCAGGCGGCGGCCGATCTTGTCCGACAGGGTGCCGACGAACGGGATCACGATCACGGCCACGATGTTGCCCATCACCGGAATCCAGAGGTAGATGTCCTTCTCGAAGTTGATGCCGTAGCCGGGCTGCACCGCGTAGGCGGCGCCGAAGATGGTCGCGACCACCGGGATCACGTTCATCAGGGAGCACAGCAGCACGCGCAGCATGTCGGGCCAGCTTTCGGTCACGGCCTGGATCACCGGCGCCTTCGGCACAGCCGCGCTCTTGTCGACTTCGGCGAAGGCGGGTGTCTCTTCCACTTCCTTGCGGATGATGTAGCCGGCCACGATGACGATGAAGCTCAGCAGGAACGGAATGCGCCAGCCCCAGGAGTTGAAGGCCTCCTTGTCCATGTAGTGCGCGAGCGGCAGGAACACCGCGGCCGCCATGATCTGGCCGGCCTGCACGCCCTGCAGCGTGAAGCTCGCGAAGAAGCCGCGACGCCCGAATGGCGCGTGCTCCAGGATCATCGAACTCGCGCCGGAAATCTCGCCGGCCACCGCGAAGCCCTGGATCAGGCGCAGCAGCACCAGCAGCGCGGGCGCCCACAGGCCGACCTGGTCATATGTCGGCAGCAGGCCGACGGCAACGGTGGAAAGGCCCATCAGGAACATGCACAGGATGAGCACGTTCTTGCGGCCGTGCGTGTCGCCCCAGTGGCCCAGCAGCACTGCGCCGATCGGTCGTGCGACGTAGCCCACGCCGTACGTCGCGAGCGACGCGATGATCGCGATCTGCGGATCGCCCTTCGGAAAGAAGATCTGCGGAAAGATCAGCGCCGCCGCGGTGGCGTAGATGAAGAAGTCGTAGTACTCCAGCGCCGAGCCGATCCAGCCGCTCGCGGTGGCCTTCTTCGACTGGTGCTTGCCTTTCGGCTCGTGGGCCGTGGTGGTTGCCATGGTTTGTCTCCGGGTTGACGAAAAAAATCTATTCCTGCGCCTGCGATGCCATGCGCGCGGGTGCGTTGAGCGCGCCGTAGGCGTCGTAGCCTGCGGTGCGCTGTGCCAGTTCGAAGAACAGTCCGCCTTCGATGTTCTCGGTGTAGATGTGCAGGTAGTCGCCGGCCGGCGAACGGTCGAACAGCACGCCCGCTTCGCGCATGCGCGCCAGCAGTTCGGGCGCGATGTCGATGCGCGTGGCCAGGTCGTCGTAGTAGTTGTCGGAGATGGGCACGAAGCGCGTGCCGTTGGCGCGCAGTTTCGCGGCCGAGTCGAAGATGTCCGCGCAGCCCAGCGCGATGTGGTGCACCGCGCCGCCGCCGGTCACGCTCAGCGTGCGCGCGGTGCGGGTGCGCTGGCTCAGCGACACGTTGAGCACCAGCCGCACACTGCGGTCCGCGTTGGCGACGCCGCGGCTGCGGATCAGGCCGAAGGGATCGGCCAGCTCCAGGCTTTCGCCGGGTTCCAGGCCGAGCACGGCGCGTGTGAACAGCACCCAGGTGTCGAGCTGGTCGACCGCCAGGCCCAGGGCCACGTGGTCGATGCGCTGCAGGCCGGCGTCGTTGGCATCGGCGCCCTCGTCCTGCAGGACGAAGTCGGCCTCGTACAGGCCGTTGGCGCCCAGCGCCTCGGGCACGAAGTGAATGAGGTTGCCGCCCGGCGCGACGATGGCGGGCACGTGCAGTTCGTGGGGACCGACCGGGCTGTCGTGCCGCTGCGAACGCATGGCGGTGGCGCGGTCCACGGCCGCGAGCGGGTCGCCGCAGCGCACGCCCAGCGCGCACACCGAGGTGCCATGCGCCTCGAAGCGGCCGCGCGCGAACGAATCGGGCTGTGCGTTGACGATCAGGTTGATCTCGCCCTGGCGGTACAGCGTCACGGCCTTGGAACGATGCTTGCCGATGCGGCGGAAGCCGAGCTGCTTCACCAGCGTGTCCAGCGTTGCGGCCGAAGCCTCGTCGGCCGCGAACTCGATGAACGACAGGCCCGACAGCGCGGACACCGGCGGCGGGTTGAACAGCTCCACCTGCAGTGGCTGCATCGGGGCTTCGGCAACCAACCGCCCGCGCGCTTCGCTTTCGAGGTACAGCAGCGAGCGCATGGCGTCCACCGCGGTGCGGCGGTTCGGCGTCTCGCGGAAGATGTCGTTGAAGATCTCGAGCGACAGCGGCCCGGTGTAGCCCGCGCGCAGCACCTGCTCGAAGAAGCCGACCACGTCGAAGTCGCCCTGCCCCGGGAACGAGCGGTGGTGGCGCGCCCACTGCAGCACGTCCATCGACAGCAGCGGCGCGTCGGCCATCTGCAGGAAGAAGATCTTGTCGCCCGGAATGGCGGCGATGCCGGCCGGGTCGTCCTTCAGCGAGAGCGTGTGGAAGCTGTCGAGGATCAGGCCCAGGTGCGGATGATCGGCGCGCCGCACGATGTCCCAGGCCTGGCCGTACAGCGAGGTGTGGCGGCCCCAGGCCAGTGCCTCGAAGCCCACGCGCAGGTTGCGGCGCGCGGCGCGCTCGGCCAGTTCATGCAGTTGCGCGGCGGCAAGCGCCGGGTCGTTCACCGACAGCGGCGAGGTGTTCGAGCAGCACAGCACCGTCGGCGCGCCCATGGCTTCCATCAGGTCGAACTTGCGCTCGGCTCGCTCCAGGCTGCGGCGGAACTGCGGCTCGGGCATGCCCTCGAAATCGCGGAACGGCTGGTACAGGTCGATGCTCAGGCCAAGGTCGCCTGCAATGCGGCCCAGCTCTGCGGCCGTGCCCTTGAAGTTGATGAAGTCGGCCTCGAACAGCTCGATGCCGTCGAAGCCGGCGGCGGCGACGGCTTCGAGCTTCTGGCGGAGCGTGCCGCTGAGCGAGACGGTGGCGATGGAGCGGTGCATGGCTGGACTTTAGGAATACCCGGCCCTCACCACAATCAATTCAGAAGCCAATTGATCGATGATCGATCACATGCGTTCATCATTCGCACGAAATACGGGATACACCTAGGCTCCCGGCCCGGCTGGCGGCCTTCAAAGGCTGCGCCAGAAATCGATCAGCAGCTGCGTGAACTCCACCGGGCGTTCGACGGCGCTCAGGTGCGCGGCGTCGATGGTGACGAGGCGCGCACCCGGAATGGCCCCGGCCATGGCCTGCGACATCGCCATCGGCGTGGCCTCGTCCTGCAGTCCGCCGATCACCAGCGTGGGCACCGCCATGCGGTGGTTGCTCTCGCGGAAATCGATGGCCGCGACGGCGTTGCAGCTCTCGATGTAGCCCTGCGCGTCGGTGCGCACCAGCACGTCGTGCAGCGTCTTCGCGGCGGCCGCGCCCTCGGGCGTGCCGGCGTAGGCCGGCGTGAGCCAGCGCGCCACGGCGCCCGGGGCGATGGCAGCCACACCCTTGGCGGCCACCGTCTCGACGCGTGCGCGCCAGGGGGACTGATCGGGGTAGTGCGCGGCCGAATTGGCGATCACCACCGTCTTCAGCAATTCGGGGTGCCGCACCGCCAGCGCCTGCGCCGTCATGCCGCCCATCGATAGGCCGACGAAGTGCACCGGCTCGCCGCCCGCCTCGCGCTCGATGAGCTCGGCCACGTCCTGCGCCAGTGTCTCGACGCGCAGCGCGCCTGGCACCACTTCCGACGCGCCGTGGTTGCGATGGTCGTAGCGCAGCACCGTGTGGGCGCGCGCGAGCTGGGCGGCCACGCCGTTCCACATGCTCAGGTCGCAGCCGAGTGCATGGCTGAGCACGACGATGGGACCATCGCCTTCGCGGACGACATTCAGACGGGTCATGGTGTGGTTTCCTTTTTCGGGTGTTGAAGACGCGGCAGCCAGAGGAACGCGATGGCCACCAGCACGCTGCCGGCCAGCAGCATGGGCACGACCATCGGCCAGGCGCCATGGGAAAAATCGGCATCGACGAAATGCGAGGCCGCCTGGCCCACGCAGAACGCGACCATCATCATGCCGAA
Organism: Variovorax sp. 10L421; assembly: GCF_056395365.1. Lineage (NCBI taxonomy): Bacteria > Pseudomonadati > Pseudomonadota > Betaproteobacteria > Burkholderiales > Comamonadaceae > Variovorax > Variovorax sp. 10L421. Next base: position 19,000 of record NZ_JBFTJJ010000011.1, on the reverse strand, counting down.
GCCGGACCACGATACGGCCCGGCCCGCCAGATGCGGCAAATCACCCACCGCGCCCGCCTGTCCGCAGGGCTGGTGGATGCCATGGCCGAGGCAATACACGGCATGGCCGAGCAGCAGCGGCACGGCACTCAGCGGCATCAGCCAGCAGCCGAGCGCCTGGACGAGCGCCCCTGCCAGGCTCAGCGAAGCGCCCAGCCGCACGGTGCGCACCGGTCCGTAGCGCCGGAGCAGCGTGCGGCACATGGTGGTGCTGAAGATGTAGACCAGCGAGCCGCCGGCCGGGATCCATCCGTACCACGCGGGCGACCAGCCCAGGTAGCCGATGTAGACCATCGGCGACAGCAGCAGGAAGCAGAACAGCCCGCCCCACGTCGCCGCCGCCAGCGAGGCCCAGGCGCGGAAGGACCGGCTCGCGAACACGGCACGCGTGCTGCCGCGCGGCGCGGACGACTCGCCCTCGCCCGGCGGCTTGCGCGTTTCGCCGAACGAGCGCCAGCACAGCGCGAACAGCACCGAGGCATACACCGCCATCGCGACCATCACCCAGCGCCAGCCCGCGCCCTGCACCAGCCACGCGCCGAGCAGCGGCGCCGTCAGGCCGACCACGCCCAGCCCGGTCAGGCCGCGCGCCATCACATGCGGACCTTCGTGCGCGGGGTACAGGTCGCGCACCGCCGCGCGCGAGCACACGAGGATCGCCGCCATCGAGAAGCCCTGCAGCGCGCGCCAGCCCGCAAGCAGCGTCACGCTGCCCGCGAGCGCGCCGCCCAATGCCGCGAGCACGTAGCAGCCGAGCCCCGCCAGCAGCACCGGTCGGCGCCCGAAGCGGTCGGCCAGCGGGCCGCACAGCAGCTGCGCGAAGCCGAAGGCCAGCACGAAGAGCGTGAGGCTGGTGCTGGCGGAGCCGAGTTCCTTCGCAATGGCCGGCAGCGCCGGCAGGTAGCTGTCGGTGGCCATCGGCTGCGCCGCCAGCAACAGTGGCAGCAGCAAGGTGAAGCTGGCGTCGAACCGGCCTGTCCGCCTGGCGACCGGCGTGCTCACTGGGGCAGCGCAGGCAGCAAGCCCTTCTCGCGCAGGATGCCGGCCGCGATGCCGAAGGCATGGTTGGCCACCGGCACGCCGCAGTAGATGGCGGCCATCATGATCACTTCCTTGATGTCCTCGGGCGTGAGGCGCGACTCGGGCGGCCCGTCGAGCGCGGCGCGCACGTGCATGGCGAATTCTTCGTACGCATGGATGCCCAGCATCATCGACAGCACCATGTAGCGGCGCGTCTTGTCGCCCAGCGCGGGGCGGCCCCAGATGTCATTCCAGGCGTGGCGCGTGATCAGTTCCTGGAACTCGGCGTTGAAGCCGTTGCGGTTGGCGAGCGACTTGTCGACCCAGGCATCGCCGAGCACGCGGCGGCGGTTGACGAGGCCGGCTTCGTAGCCTTCGGCGGGAGTTTCGGGGGCGGTCATTGCGGGAGTTCCTTGTCGTTGAGCCGGGCCTGCAGCGCCTTCACTTCGGCGAGGGCGGTCTGTCCGGCGTTGTGGGCGAGCGCGGGGTCGAACCATTCGTCGGCCGCGTCGCGCGGGAGTTCGGCGCGCAGCCGGTCGATGTTGGCGCGCATGCGCGCGGCGTCGACCTGCAGGCCGGGCAAGGCGCCCGCCATTGCGCGCACGCTGCCGTGCGCCGACATCAACAGCTGCGGCCATTCGGCCAGCTCGGCCTGCCAGGCGCCGAGCGCGCGCTCGTGCTGTTGCGGCATGGCGCCGAGCAGTGCGGCCACGCGCTGCGGTGCGCGGTGCGCGGCGGCAATGGCGACCATCGAGGCCACCGGGTTGCGCTTGTGCGGCATCGCCGACGAGCCGCCGCGGCCGGGCTCGCTGGGCTCTGCAACTTCGCCGACTTCGTACTGCCCGAGCAGCGCGATGTCGACCGCGATCTTGCCGAGGCTGCCGGTGACAAGGCCCAGTTCGCAGCCGAGCGCGACCCATTCGTCGCGCTGCGTGTGCCATGTCGCGCCGGGGTCGCCCAGCCCCAGTTCCTTGGCCATGCGCTGGCGTACGGCCGCGCCCTGCCCCTTCATCTGCGCCAGCGTGCCGACGGCGCCGCCGAGCTGCAGCTGCAGCGCGTGCCTCGCGGCGTCGCGCAGGCGGATGCGGCTGCGCACCAGCGGCGCGGCCCAGCCCGCGCACTTGAAACCGAAGCTGGTGACCGAGGCCGGCTGCATCAGCGTGCGCGCGAGCATCGGCGTTTCGGCGTGCGCGACGGCCAGGCGCAGCAGCGCATCGGCGGCCTTGGCGAGATCGGCTTCGACGAGCGCGACCGCCTCGCGCGTGACCAGCGCCATCGCGCTGTCGATCACGTCCTGGCTGGTGCTGCCGAAGTGCACGAAAGGCGCGGCCTCGGCATTGAAGAGGCCCACGGCTTCGCGCAGCGCCTTCACCAGCGGAATCGCGACGCTGCCCGCGCGCCCGCTCTCGCGCACGATCTTGGCCACGTCGAACAGCTCGACCTTGCAGCTGCTCACGATCGAATGCGCGGCGCTTTCGGGGATCAGCCCTTCGGCCGCCTGCGCACGCGCGAGCGCGGCCTCGAAGCGCAGCATGGCGTCGACGAAGGCGCGGTCGCTGAAGGCGCCGAGCGTTTCGGATGTGGAGAGGAAGCCTTCGAAAATACTCATGGGGCGACCCGGCCTTTCAGTACTTCAGTTGGGCCACGGCGCGCAGCTCTTCCGGCGAGGCTGTGCCGAAGCCGAAGAACTCGAGGTACGCGGGAATCATCTCGAACAGCATGTCGGTGCCGACCTGCACCTGGCAGCCTTTGGCCTTGGCCGCCTGCAGCAGCGGCGTGTACTCGGTCTTCATGACGACCTCGCCGACGAAGGTGTTCGGGTCGATGCGGTCCACGTCGAAGGGCAGCGGATCGCCCTCCTTCATGCCGAGCGGCGTGGCGTTGACGACCACGTCGTAGCCGGCCGGGTCCTTCGAGCCGGTGGCCACCTTCATCTGCGGGTAGTGCTCGCGCAGCCGCGCGGCCAGTGCGCCGGCCGAAGCCTCGCTCATGTCGAACAGCATCAGTTCGGCGGCGCCTGCCGCGGCAATCGACGCCGCAATGGCCGAGCCCACGCCGCCTGTGCCCGACACCAGCACGCGCGTGCCCTTGAAGAGGCGCCCCTTGCGCTCCACGCCGCGCACGAAGCCCGCGCCGTCGAACTGGTCGCCCAGCAGTGTGCCGTCGGGCCGTTTGAGGATCGCGTTGCAGGCGCCCGCGACGCGCGCCGTGGGCGTCACCTCGTCGACCAGCGACATCGTCGTGACCTTGTGCGGCATGGTCACCAGCGCGCCGCGGATGTTGCTGAACCTGAAGATCTGCGGCAGCGAGGCCGCGTAGTCCTCGGGCTTGACGCCCATGGGCACGACCACGGCGTCGATGCCGTGCTTGTCGAACCAGGGGTTGTAGATCATCGGCGCCTTGAAGGCTTCGGTGGGATAGCCGATGTGGGCGATGAGTGTGGTCTTGCCGGAAATCATGTCGTTCGTGTTTCTGTAGGAAGGCGCGGTCAGGCCACGCTGGGGGAGTGGTAGCGCAGCGGCTGCGCGATTTCGGCGTGCATCGCCGGCGGATAGATGATTTCGCGCAGGAAGTTCGAGTCGGCCTGCATCGCGGCGGCCGCGTCCAGATGGCCGAAGTAGCGGAAATAGTGGGGCATCTGCTGGATCAGCATCTCGAAGCCCGCCTGCGCGTTGAGCCCGCGGTCGCGGGCCGCGCGCACCAGCGGCGTGGGCTGGTTGCGCAGAAGAATGTCGAACAGCGCCGCATGGCTTTCCATGCGCGCCACGTCGACCGGCAATGCATCGCCATCGACCAGCCCGAGCTGCGTGGCGTTGATCACGAGGTCGAAGCCTTCGGGTGCGTTGCTGTCCACCGAAGCGACGGTCGCGTCGAAGAATGCATCGAGCTTGGCCGCCACACCGGCCGCCTTGCCTGCGGCGCTGTCGTAGAACGCGATGTACTCCGCGCCGTTCACCGTGCCGCCCTCGGCCAGCGCCACGCCGATGGCCGCGGCGCTCACGCCCGCGCCGAGGATCAGCACGCGCTTGCCGCGGAACGGGATGTTGCAGTGGTCGAGCGCGCCGATCAGGCCTTCGCCGTCGAACAGGTCGCCTTCGAGCTGGTCGCCCTCGGTGCGGCGCACCACGTTGACCGAGCCGGCCACACGGCCGAAGAGGCCGCAGCCGTCGAGCAGGTCGACCACCAGCGGCTTGTGCGGCGGCGCGATCACCATGCCGCGCAGGTTGCGCGCGAGAAAGGCCGACTTGAAGAACACCGCGAAGTCGCGCACCGGCACCTGCATGGGCAGCAGCACGGCATCGATGCCGAAACGCTCGAAGGCGGCGTTGAACATGCGCGGCAGCCGCACGTTGCGAACCGGGTCGCCGGGAATCAGGTAAGCCTGGGTGCTGCCGCGGATGGAATGGCTCATGTGCTTGCTTCCGTTCGTCAATCGCTCTTTTCGAGACCGGATGCCGAGCTTTATAGTCGCTTCACTGAAGTCCCGCACTTCTTTCACCCGCTAAACAAGCGATCATCGAACTTGAAAGATCGTTTATCGCTCAATCCAAGGGTTTTCACCTGCATTCAATGCAGCTCTCGAACCCTCCCACGAAGGCACACTTCCCGCCATGAGCAAGGACAGTAAGGACGACTCCGCGCCCCCGCCCGGCCTGGACAAGCGCGACTGGATCGCCGGCCTGGAGCGCGGCGTGAGCATCATCGAGGCGTTCGACGACGCCAACCCGCGCCTCACCGCCAGCCAGGCCGGCCAGCGCACGAACATGACCCGCACCGCCGCGCGGCGCTACCTGCTGACCCTGCAGCACATGGGCTACGTAGCGAGCGACGGCAAGCTGTTCTGGCTCACGCCGCGCGTGCTGCGGCTGGGCCAGTCGTACCTGGAGTCGGCGCGGCTGCCGCGCGTGGTGCAGCCCTTCCTGCAGCGGGTGGCCGCCGGCACCAACGAGATCGCCTACCTCAGCGTGATGGACGGCGACGAGGTGGTCTATATCGCGCGCAACGGCCCCAACCGCAGCATGAGCACCGGTTATGTGCTCGGCGCGCGCGTGCCGGCGCAGGTCACGGCCTCGGGCATGCTGATGCTGTCTCTGCGCAGCGATGCCGAGCTGAACGAATGGCTGACGACTCGGCAGCTCACGGTGTTCACCTCGCACACGATTGCGAGCATGGAGCGCATGAAGCTCGAACTCGCCCGCATCCGGGCCCAGGGCTGGGCCCTTTCCGAGCAGCAGCTCGACCTGAACTCGCGCGGCATCGCGGTGCCGCTGCGCGACCGGCACGGCACGCTGGTCGGGGCGCTGAACATCACGATGCCGATGGGGCATGAAAGCTCGGAGGACGCGGTGGCGCGCGTGCTGCCGGTGCTGCGCGAGACGGCGCAGGCGATGCGCAACCTGATCTGACTGACAGCTTTCCGACAGCAACCGTCGGGCACCATGCGCGCTTTCAATCCAAAAGCGCTGGAGACAAGCACCATGTCCGACCTCTTCGTTCCCGACGACACCCGCCTGAGCCGCCGCGGCCTGCTGCAAGCCGGCGGCGCCGCGGCCCTCGGAGGCCTGCTCCCCTCCCTGGCCTCGGCGCAGGACACCTGGCCCAGCAAGTCGATCCGCTTCGTCGTGCCCTTCGCGCCAGGCGGCAGCTCGGAGATCGTCGCGCGCTCGACCGCCGCCGAGCTCTCGCGCACGCTGGGCCAGAGCGTGTTCGTCGACAACAAGCCGGGCGCCGCCGGCAACATCGCCATGAGCGAGGTGGCGCGCAGCACCGACCAGCACACGATCATCCTCGGCCACATCGGCACGCTGGCGGTCAACCCGTACATCTTCGCCAAGCTGCCCTACGACGCGAACAAGGACTTCAAGCCCGTGAGCCTGCTGGCCAAGGTGCCCAGCCTCTACGTGGTGCACCCCGACGTGCCGGCGAAAAACCTCAAGGAGTTCATTGCGTATGCCAAGTCGAAGCCCGGCAAGCTCAGCTATGGCTCGGCGGGCAACGGCAGCGCGGGCCACCTGGCTTTCGAGTACCTGAAGATGACGGCCGACGTGTTCATGCTGCACGTGCCCTATCGCGGCACCGGCCCGATGGTGACCGACCTGCTCTCGGGCCGGCTCGACGCCTCGGCCATCGGCGCGGCGGCGATCATTCCGTTCATCAAGGCGGGCAAGGTGCGCTGCATCGCGACCGGCTCGGCCAAGCGCCTCGCGCAGTTGCCCGACGTGCCGACCGTGGCCGAGCAGGGCTTTCCAGGTTTCGAGATGACGCAGTGGTACGGCATGCTGGCGCCGGCCAACATCGCGCCTGCCAACCTGGCCAAGCTTTCCGCCGAGACGATGAAGGCCGTGAAGTCGCCCGATTCGATGCAGCGGCTGACGGCCGATGCCGCCGAAGCCGTGGGCGGCACGCCCGAGCAGTTCGCACAGTTCATCGCCTCCGAGCAAGCTCGTTGGCAGAAGGTGATTGCAAGGGCAAACATCAAGCCGGATTGAGCCCTGCCGGCCCTAGCATCGGCCCATGCGCATCCTCCTCGCCGAAGACGAACACACCCTGGGCACCTGGCTGTGCAAGGCGCTGGAGCATGCGGGCATCCAGGTCGAATGGGTGGACGACGGGCACCTGGCCGACCGGGCGCTGCAGCAGCGCGACCACGACGCGCTGGTGCTCGACCTGGGCCTGCCCGGGCTCGACGGGCACACGGTGCTGCAGCGGCTGCGCGAACGCGACCAGCGGCTGCCGGCACTGATCCTCACGGCGCGCGACTCGCTGAATGAGCGTGTCGCCTCGCTCAACGCGGGCGCCGACGACTTCCTCGCCAAGCCCTTCGCGCTGGCCGAGCTCGAAGCGCGGCTGCACGCGCTGGTGCGGCGTGCGCGCGGCATCGAGCATCCGCGTCTGGCCTGCGGCCCGCTGGTGTACGACGGCGCGCGCCGGCACTTCACGCTGAACGGCGAGGCGCTGGCGCTCTCGCCGCGCGAACTGGCCGTGCTGCGCGTGCTGGTGCAGCGCAGCGGCGAGCCGCTGTCGAAGCAGCAGATCCTCGAGCGCGTGTTCTCCGACGACGAAGACGTGCACCCCGAGGCGGTCGAGGTTTTCATCTACCGGTTGCGCAAGCGGCTCGACGGCACCGGGGTTCGCATCGTCACGCTGCGCGGACTTGGCTACGTGCTGGAAACAGACTGAATGAAGCTCACTCCCAGTCTTCGAGCACTTCGGGCTGAGTGGACGTGTTGACGCGCCTGCGCAACCGCCTGCGCCGCACCAGCCTGTGGCAGCGGCTCGCGCTGCTACTGTTCCCCGCCCTGCTGGTGGTAACCGGCCTCGAGCTGTGGATGACCCGGCACGACGCGCTCGCCGCCGCCAACGCGGCCTACGACCGCTCGCTGCTGGGCGCGCTCAAATCCATCGACGCCAACATCTCGACCGCCTCAGGCGGCCTGTCGGTCGAGCTGCCGTACACGATGTTCGAGTTCTTCGAGCTCACGGCGAGCGGGCAGGTGTTCTTTCGCGTGTCCACGTCCGACGGGCTGGTCGAGCTCGGCAGCGCGGACCTGCCCGCGCCGCCCGCCGAACTGGCGATGGGCGTGCCGGCCTTCTACGACGCGGCCTACTTCGGCGAATCGGTACGGCTCGCGGCCTACCGGCGCGACCTCGATCGCGCGCCGGCCGGCAGCACCGGGCGCAGCGTGCTGATCCAGGTGGGCGAGAGCACTCGCTCGCGGCAGGAGTTCAGCGCGCGCTTCGTACGCAGCGCAGCGCTGCGCGATGCGCTGGTGCTCGCGATACTGCTGTGCGGCACCGCCATTGCGCTGGCGGCGGCGCTGCGGCCGCTGTCGCGGCTGGCGCGCGAAGTCCAGGCGCGCACGCCGGACGACCTCACGCGCATTGCGGAAACCGACCTGCCCGCCGAGGTGCGCCCGCTGGTCGCCGCGGTCAACCAGCAGATGTCGCGCACGCAGGAACTCGTCACGCAGCAGCGCCAGTTCCTGGACGATGCCTCGCACCAGCTGCGCACACACCTGACCACGCTGCAGATGCAGGCCGACTACGCGCGGCGCGAGCAGGACCCGGCGCAGGTGCAGGTGGCGCTCGACGCGCTCGGCACCGAGATCGGCCGCGCGACGCGCAGCGCGCAGCAGCTGTTGGCGCTGGGCCGCAGCGACACGGTGTCGGTGGAGCCTGCCGAGTTCAACGTGGCGGCATTGCTGCGCGAGGTGGCGGTCGACCTGCTGCCGCTGGCGCGCGCCAAGCGCATCGACCTGGGCATTCATTCGCCCGTGCCTGAATTCCTTGCCGTGGCGGATCGATCGCTGATGCGCGAGGCGCTGGGCAACCTGGTGGCCAACGCGATCGCTTACACGCCCGCCGAAGGCACGATCACGCTCTTTGCCGCGGGCGACGCGGCGGGCTGGAGCCTCAACGTGGAAGACAACGGCCCCGGTATCGGCGACGAGGAGCGCGCCGCGCTCGGCCAGCGCTTCCGGCGCGGCGCGCGCGCCGGCAAGGGCGGCTTCGGGCTCGGGCTGGCCATTGCGCGCTCCATCGCGCAGCGGCATCGGGGCGAGCTGCGGCTCGAAGCGCGCGAGGCAGGCACGGGGCTGCATGCGATCATCTGGTGGCCCCGCACCCAAGCTGCGGCGGCCACCTGACAAGCCCGCCGCCATGCCCATGCGACCTACCCGCCGCCACGCACTTCGCACGCTGTCCGCGCTGCTGATGCCTTGGGGCGCGGGCGCGAAGGCTGCTGCCAACGATCCCTCCGAAGACGCTGCCGACTGTGTGATCCCCGCCAAGGCCGGCGGCGGCTTCGCACTGACCTGCGCGCTCGCGCGCGATGCGCTGCAGGCCGTGCGCCCCACGCGCCCGCCGCTCGCCCAGCGCTACCTGCCGGGCGGCATCGGCGCCGTGGCCTTCGACCGCATCGCCACCGGCCGACTCGGCGGCCCGGGCACGCTGGTGGCGTTCTCGAGCGGCTCGCTGCTCAACCTTGCGCAGGGCCGCTTCGGGCCGCATTCGCCCTCGGCTGTGCGCTGGATCACGACGCTCGGAACCGACTACGGCGTGATCGCCGTGCATCGCGATTCGCCCTACAAGCGCCTGCAGGACCTCGTCGCGGCGCTGCGGCAGGACCCGTCGCGCATCGCCTTCGGCGCCGGTGGCACGGTCGGCAGCCAGGACTGGGTGAAGGCCGCGCTGCTGGTGCGCGCCGCGGGGCGCGACCACAAGGCCATGCGCTTCGTGTCGTTCGAAGGCGGGGGCGATGCGCTCGGCGCGCTGCAGGGCAAGCATGTCGACGCCTTTCCGGGCGACGCGGCCGAGGCGCTGCAGGCCATTGCCGGCGGCGCGGCCGTGCGCCTGCTTGCCGTGCTGTCGGAGAACCGGCTCGGCGGCGCACTCACCGGGGTGCCGACCGCGCGCGAACAAGGCGTCGATGTGGTGTGGCCCACCGTACGCGGCCTTTACCTGAGCGCGGCCGTGCCGGAATCGGCCGTGCGCGCGTGGACCGCGGCGTTTCGCGAGGCGAGCGCGGCGCCCGGCTTCGCTGCCTTGCGCGAGCAGCACGGCCTGTACCCCTTTGCGCTCACCGGCGCCGCGCTCGACGACTACGTGCAGGCGCAGATCAAGAGTTATCGGCGGCTGGCGGACGAACTGGGCCTGCGGCGCTGGCCTTCCTGAACGCCGGGCGGTCCTGTCAGGCCGCCTTCAGGAACACGTCGTGGTCGGGCGCGAAATTGGCGTGCAGCGGCAGCATCGCGCCGCCCAGCGCACACGCTTGCGCACCCGCCTTGCCGCCATGCAGCCGAGGCTGCCAGAGGCCTTCCCAGTTGCAGCCGTCCAGCGCGGCACGGGTCTGATCGAGCAGCGCCTGCAGCAGCGCGCGCGACATCGAGCCGTCCACCACCACGTCGGGCAGGTCGAGCATGGCGGTGCCGCTCACGATGGCATGCGCCAGCGCCTGCGAGGCGCTTTCCAGCCAGGCTTGCGTGGTGGCGGCATAGGGCGACTGAAGGGCGCGGTCGTCATATGCGGCCATGGCGTCGAGGCCCTCGCCGGCCAGGCGCTGCTCCAGCTCCCAGAGCGACGCCTGCGCAACCAGCTGCGGCGGCAGCGCACCACGGCTGCCCGGAGGCTGCATCGGCAATGAAGCGAGCGCGCCTGCGTTGCCGTGCGCACCGGTGTGCAGGTGCGAGTTGATGACCAGCCCGCCGCCCACGAAGGTGTCGACGAAGATGTACAGGAAGCTCTTCAGGTCGTGCCCTCGCCCGCCGACCAGCTCGGCCACGCAGGCGGCCACCGTGTCGCGCGCGAAGCTCACCGGCACGTCGGTGCGCGCGCGCACCTCGGCCGCCAGATCCATCTGGTTCCACAGGTCGGACTGCGCCTTCGACAACCCCAGCGTGCGGTGCCAGCCGCCGAGCTGGAACGGCGCGGCCAGCCCCGCGCCCACGTTGCGCGCGGCCAGCGGTCCCAGCCCGTCGCGCAGCCGGTGGATGTGCTGCGCGATGGCGGGCAGCAGCTCGTCCGCATCGGGAAAGTCGTAGCTGATCGCGTGGCGCTCGCGCACCTGCGCGGCGAAGTCGATCAGCAGCCATTCGGCGCCGCGCCGCCCCACCTTGATGCCGATGGCGAAGGCGCCGTCGGGGTTCAGCGCCAGCGGCACCGACGGCTGCCCGATGCGTCCGCGCACGCGGCTCTGCTTGACGATGAGCCCGTCTTCCTCGAGCCGCGCGGTGATGAGCCCGATGGTCTGCGCGCTGAGCCCCGTCAGCCGCGCGAGGTCGGCCTTGGGCAGGCTGCCGTGGACGCGCAGCGCCTGCAGCACCGTGCGCTCGTTGAACTGGCGCATGCCGACCTGGTTGGAGCCGCGGGGCCGCAACAGGTCGGGCGTGCGTGCAGGCACGTCCGCATCAGGCATGCGCCTCCGCGGGCAACTGGTCGGCCGTCATGGCGCCGGTCATCACGGCGACCGTGTCGCTCATGCTGATCTTCTTCGGGTTGAGCACGGCCGCGCGGCGGCCGAGGCGGGCCACGTGAATGCGGTCGGCCACCTCGAACACGTGCGGCATGTTGTGGCTGATGAGCACCACGGGCAGGCCGCGATCGCGCACGCGGCGGATCAGCTCCAGCACCATGTTGCCCTCCTTCACGCCGAGCGCGGCGGTCGGTTCATCCATGATGACCACGTGCCGCGCGAAGGCCGCGCTGCGCGCCACGGCCACACATTGGCGCTGGCCGCCCGAGAGCGTCTCGACCGCCTGCGTCATCGACTGGATGCCGACCTTCAGGTCGGCCATGCGGGCGGTGCTTTCCTTCAGCATCTGCTTCTTGTCGAGCATGCGCAGCACGTTGCCCAGGAAGCCGGGGCGGCGCAGCTCGCGGCCGAGGAACAGGTTCTCGTAGATGGTCATGGCCGGGGCCACGGCGAGATCTTGATAGACCGTCTCGATGCCGGCGCGGCGCGCATCCAGCGGATTGCGGAAATGCACTGCCTTGCCGTCGAGCAGGATCTGCCCTTCGTCGGGCACCACCGCGCCCGACAGCGCCTTGATGAGCGAGGACTTGCCTGCGCCGTTGTCGCCGATCACCGCGAGGATTTCTCCTTCGCGCAGCTCGAAGTCGACACCGTCGAGCGCCGTGACCTGGCCGTAGCGCTTCACCAGGCCCTTGGCCTGCATCACGATCTTGGGGTTGGCGATGATGTTCATCAGCGGGCCCCCCTGCGCGAGAGTTGGTCGGCCGCTACCGCAAGAATCACGAGCACGCCCGTCACCAGCACCTGGTAGATCGACGACACGCCCATCAGCGTGAGCCCGTTGCGGAACACGCCCACGATCAGCACGCCGATCAGCGAGCCCAGCACGATGCCGCGGCCACCGAACAGGCTGGTGCCACCAAGCACCACGGCCGTGATGGCGTCGAGGTTCTCGGTCTGCCCCGCGTTCGGGTCGCCCACGCCGGTGCGCGCCACCGACAGCAGCGAGGCAACGCCATACAGCACGCCCGCCGCCACGTACACGCCCAGCAGCACGCGCTGCGTCGGAATGCCGACCAGCCGCGTGGCCTCGGCGTTGTTGCCCACCGCATAGATGTGCCGGCCGGCTCCCGTCTCGCGCAGCACGAACCACGCGAGCAGGTACAGCACGAGCATCAGCACCGAACCCCATGCCACTTCGGCATTGCCGACGGCGAAGGTGGTGCCCAGGCCCGTGAGGCCGCCGGGCAAATCAGTGATGGTCTGCGACGACGAATACAGCTGCGTGATCGCAAAGGCGATGTTCAGCGTGCCCAGCGTCACGATGAAAGGCGGCAGCTTGATGCGCGTGACCAGCAGCCCGTTGAGCAGGCCGAACAGCGTCGTCACGCCGATGCCGCAAAGGATGGCCACCGGTGCGGGCATGCCCAGTTCGGTCGCGAACTTGCTCATGATGATCCCGCCCAGCGCCATCACCATGCCGCACGACAGGTCGATGCCCGCCGTGAGGATGATCAGCGTCTGGCCGATGGCGATCACGCCGACCACCATCACCTGCTGCAGGATCAGCGAGAGATTGCCGCCGGTGAGAAAGCGATCCGACTGGGTCGCAAAGAAGATGCACGCGCCGAGAAGAGCCAGCCACGGCCCGAGGGCGCCCCACGGAATGTGGTGCGTTGGAGACTTCGCCATGGCTTCGTCCTGATGCTTCCGATTACTTCTTGCCCCAGCACAGCTCGGTGCCGGTCTTGGTGTCCTTGCTGTCGACGCCGGCCACGCTCTTGCCGGCGATCAGCGTCACGCCGGTGTCGACGTAGCCCGAGGCCTTCTTGCCCGTCTTGGCGAACTCCACGCCCGCGGCCACGCCCATGGCGGCCATCTTCAGCGGGTACTGCTGCGAGGTCGCGGCGATGATGCCGGCGGCCGTGTCCTTGATGCCCTGGCAGCCGCCGTCGACCGAGACGATCATCACGCCCTTCTCCTTGCCAGCGCGCTTCAGCGCGTTGTACGCACCGGCCGCGGCGGGCTCGTTGATGGTGTAGACCAGGTTCACGTCAGGTGCCTTCTGCAGGCAGTTTTCCATCACCGTCTGCGCCTTGGCCTGGTCGCCGTAGCTGTCGGCCATGCAGACGATCTCGGGCGTCTTCGACAGCTCGTTCGACTTGGCGTCGTTGGCGGCAAGCCCGAAGCCCTTCATGAAGCCGTTGTGGCGCTGCGCGCCCACCGGGTGGCCCGGCAGCAGGTCGAGCGCGATGATCTTCGCGGGCTTGCCGGCCATCGCGGCCTTGGCGTATTCGCCGATCAGCACGCCGGCGGTGTAGTTGTTGGTGGCGAAGAGCGCGTCGGTCGCGTCCGGCGGATCGGCCGGGCTGTCGAGCGCGATCACCATCACACCCTTGTCGCGCGCCTTCTTGATGGCCGGCACGATCGCCTTGGCGTCGCTCGGCGTGATCAGGATGGTCTTGGCGCCGGCAGCAATCATGTTTTCCATCGCCGTAATCTGGCCCGCGTTGTCGCCGTCGGCCTTGCCAGCGCCCGAGAGCAGCTTGGCGCCGAGCTTCTTGGCCTCTTCCTGCGCGCCTTCCTTCATCTTGACGAAGAAGGGGTTGGTTTCGGTCTTGGTGACGAGGCCGATGACGGGCTGGTCGGCGGCGAAGGCGGTGGATGCGGCCACTGCGGTGAGGGACATGGCCGCCATGGCCAGGATAGAGCGGGTGCTGAACATGGTTTGTCTCCGTGGGCAGGCGGCGAAGCGCCTGCGGTCTTGTGGAACCGGATCGCTCGGGCCTTGAGGGCTCGGTGTCCGGGCGCAGGGAGACTATCGGCCAGCAGAGGGACTAAATCAAGTGGATTTAGTTATCGAAAACCCGGGGTTGCGGCGAGGGGGGCGGGACGGTTCGGATCAGGGCGAAGACCCGTTCTCGAAGTGCATGTGCTCCTGGGCGGCACTCGGAAATCTGGCGACGGATTCCGGCGTCATATCCTTTGCCGGTTGCGGCTTGTGATGGCGAGCACGTCGCCGTCCCAGCCGAACAGCGTCGTGGTGTCGCCCGAACTCTTGGACAGACGCCGCCCCAGCGCGTCATAACTGAAGGTGGTGGTGATGCCGCTGTGGTCGGTCGCCGCCGTCATGCGGTTGAAGCCGTCCCAGGCGAACACGGTTCGCCAGCCGTTGCGTACGCGCTCGGTCATGTTGCCGCGTTCGTCGTAGCGGTAGCTGGTGCCGGCGTAGTTCTTCAGCAGGTTGTCCAGCAGCTTGCCGGCCGGGTGCCTCAGTGGTTCGTTGGCCGGGGGCGGGTCGGCGATGTTGCCTGCAGGGTCGAAGGCGAAGGTCTCGCGCCCGAGGCGGCTGTTGGCTTCGAGCAGGCGGCCCACGGGGTCGTAGCGGTAGTTCAGGCTGCCTCGGCGACTGTCGCCGATGGTCACCAGCTGGCCAGCCTTGTCGTAGGTGTAGCGGCGCTGGATGCCGGTTGTCGATTCAATGGCACCAGGCCTGGTGCGGGAGATGTGCTGTTCGAGCAGCCGGCCCGCCGGGTCGTACTTCTGCCGCTGGCTCAGGCCGTTGCCTTGTTCGCGTGCGATCTCGCGGTGCAGGTCGTCGCGCTCGAGCCCAGGATAGGCACTACCCCAGCGCGGGATCGAGCAAGTATCTATACGCGTACGTCAAAAACTCCAAACCCATATCGGGATTAAACCGATTGAGCAGAAATAGATAAAACGGTATGGGCGTCACGCTTTCTCTTGTGTCTGGATCCCAACCAGCTTCTTCATAAAAACAGCAAACAGCACATCGACTTAAACCAGCCAAAGCCGGCTGTTCCTCTTCGAAGCGCCTGAACAGCGCCCAAAGCTCGAGCCTACCTGGCTTTCGCAAATCATCGCTGCCATCAACACCTAAAAAAGCTATCGCCTGTTGCAAATTATCAGCAACAAGATCGAGCTCTTTAGACGGAGCAATCTGACTAAATCGGCCCGTCAAAATACAATTATGCAAAAATTCTGCATACATCTTCATCATCAAAAAAAAGGGCACCTTTTTTTCAATCAATTGCTCTTCAATGGCATCAAGACGCTCTTCTTCCTCTTCGCTATAAGGTTCGGTCATTTTTTCACTCCATCACAAATGCCTAGCCGCCCCATAACGATGCTGCAAGAGCGGCAGTACGGGAGTAATTTTCCGTCATTTCGTTCGGTAGTCGATGTAGCCCCTTCGACCACGCGACGAAGTTCATCAGCGTTAGCTACCTTATGAGCATCAGCAATTTTGCTTAGTGCATCCGGCTCCCCACACCATCCATGCGTATCCGACTGCTGATCGAGCGCGACATCGTCATACATTTTTTTAACTATGGGATTCTGCGCTCCTTTTCCTCCAGCCCCACCGCTGTAGCCAACTGTCGGCTCCGATAGCTTTCCCCCTTCTATAGTGGTTCGAGTACCTCGGTTATTTGGCGTAATACCTTTTTTTCTAGCAAGTCCCAGAGGATCTATCCACACCACCGGATTGGAAGCGAAAGTCGGTCGCCGCAGTCATGCGGTTGAAGCCGTCCCATGCGAAGACGGTGCGCCAGCCGTTGCGTACGCGCTCGGTCATGTTGCCGCGTTCGTCGTAGCGGTAGCTGGGGTAGGCTTAATTCCTCAGGAGGTTATCTAAAAATGGCTATGCCCGCGGCCGCATCGTTCTGCGCCGAATTCTAGATATTCAACCTCAAACTTCCAATACAAATCTGGCGCAAACACTGCATTCGCAGCCAAAATACGCGAAAACTTAATCACTTTTTTCCGCATTCGGCAGCATCTTTTAGAAAAATTAAATCAGCATTAAAATTTTCGCAAGATCAATCGCAATTCGATAAAAAATCGCTTACCCTCGAAATCTTCGTTTTCTACCAGTCGACAAGCGCCAAAAAATTCCTGCAAGCACTTAACTCCAAGGCGCCTTCTCTTCATCCACAAAAAGCCACTGATAGAGAGGTTTTGAGTATTTTTTTGCTTGAGGAACAAGGAAATCTAGAGTTTTAGCATCAAGCAGAGACACACCATGAGATTCAATCACATTAATCAACTCAAGCTCAGCTTCATCATGAGTGAACTCTCGCACAATAGGCTTAGACGTCGAGCCATCCAAATGCATTCGAGCCAAAAAAGCAAAAGGCGCGATCATTGAAATTCTGAAAAGAAAATCATTACCCAGCGAAAAAGATAGAACATAGCCAAAACTCACGTCATAATTTTCATCGGTATCTTCTTTTAAAACAAATTTCTTGCGCATCTCATCCATCATTTGCTGATAAGGTTTTTTTTCAACCTCATCCAACACAAAAGAATAGTCAGGAGCCTCAAGACTTCCGAATTTTCCTTCCAATACCCTAATCCATTTTCTTTCCATTTTTTCCTCTATGGTGTTTCGGGGCCGGCAGGGTGCCCGTGAATTTTTCCTTTAGAGTCTTGATGAACTCTTACCTTGCTCTGAGTTCCTCCTTTGGGCCCCTCGCCAATTGGCATTCCAAACTCGAAGTCCTTCACTCCAGGTCTACCCGGCACTTGCGTTCCATTCGCCCACGCCTCATCTGTGTATTTGATAGCGGCATTCCAATCGCAAAAACAAGATGTCGGCTTCCCGGCATTCACCCGGTTGTCGTATTGCGGCGTCCCCTTCACATGGCCCGCTTGTTTCTGCAATGAGATATGGGGCGGCACGCGAGGCTGTAACCCCAAGGGATCAATCCATTCAGTGGTGTTCAGCGCGTAAGCATGCAGGTTTATCCCGCCAGCCAAAGCGATTGGATCACTTGACACAAACCGCCCCGCTCGGGGGTCGTAGTAACGGTGACGGTTGTAGTGCAACCCCGTCTCTTCATCCCAGTACTGCCCCTGAAACCGAATCGGATTCCTGAACCCCGCCCTTCTCCCAGCCTCGCTGATCGCCTCCCGCGCCTCTCCCCACGCCTTGTACTGCGCCGACCACGCAATGCTGCCCTCATGGTCTGTCAGTTCCTGCGGCGTGCCCAGGTGGTCGCACTGATAGAACGCCATCTCCCTTCTGTCAAACGCCCGCGGCACCTGCCTCTGTTCGCCGTTCCACAGCGGATCCTGCTCGATGTCGTAGGCGCCTCCGTTGGCCTCCATCAGCGCCTTCGCATCCGTCGTCTCGCTCAACGCCATCGCGCTCGCACGGCGAACCTGCATCAGCGGCACGAACGAGTTCGGCTCGTGGATGTAGTGCACGCTCCAGCCGTGCGCGCCGCCCTCCTCGATCGCTGAGCTGCTCTGCGTGCTCTCGAATGCGAGCACGTCGCCGTCCCAGCCGAACAGAGTCGTGGTGTCGCCCGAACTCTTGGACAGACGCCGCCCCAGCGCGTCATAACTGAAGGTGGTGGTGATGCCGCTGTGGTCGGTCGCCGCAGTCATGCGGTTGAAGCCGTCCCATGCGAAGACGGTTCGCCAGCCGTTGCGCACCCGCTCGGTCATGTTGCCGCGCTCGTCGTAGCGATAGCTGGTGCCGGCGTAGTTCTTCAGCAGGTTGTCCAGCAGCTTGCCGACCGGGTGCCTCAGTGGGTCGTTGGCCGGGAGCGAATCGACGATGTTGCCTGCGGGGTCGAAGGCGAAGGTCTCGCGCCCGAGGCGGCTGTTGGCTTCGAGCAGGCGGCCCACGGGGTCGTAGCGGTAGTTCAGGCTGCCTCGGCGGCTGTCGCCGATGGTCACCAGCTGGCCAGCCTTGTCGTAGGTATAGCGGCGCTGGATGCCGGTGGTCGATTCGATGGCGCCTGGCCTGGTGCGGGAGATGTGCTGTTCGAGCAGCCGCCCCGCCGGGTCGTACTTCTGCCGCTGGCTCAGTCCGTTGCCCTGCTCGCGTGCAATCTCCCGGTGCAGGTCGTCGCGCTCGAAGCCCAGGATGTCCTGGCCATCGATCATCAGGCCGTGCACGTGGCCGGAGCCATAGGTCAGCCACTGGGTGACGTGCCCGTCGGGCCGCACGGTGGCGATGCGATGGTTGAGTTCGTCGTAGCGGTGCTGCCAGACTGCCGTGCGCTTGCGCTTCAGGTAGTGGTGATGTTCGCGCGTCAGGTTGCCGGCAGGGTCGTAGAACCACTGCAGGCGTGCATCGCTGTTGGTCGCCTCGAGCAGGCGGCCGTTGCGGTCGTAGGCGAAGCGTTCGGACTGCCCGCCGGCGCGGCGCTCGCTCAGGCGGCCGAGAAGATCGAATTCGAGTTCGGTGCGGTGGCCCGCCTCGATCACTTCGGCGAGCACGCCCGTGGTCTCTTCGTGCACGTACTCCGTGGCCTTGCGGTCGAAGCCGGTTTCTTCGAGCAGTCGGCCTACGGGGTCGTAGCGGAAGTCGTACCGGCTGCCGTTCTCATTGTGCAGTTCGGTCAGGCGACCCAGCAGGTCCCAGTAGTACTTGAGCGAACGGCCCGCGGCATCGGTGCGGCCGGAGATCAGGCCGGCGCGCGTGTAGCTGTAGCGCGTGGCGCGCCCCAGTGCGTCGGTGTGCAGAAGCAGGCGGCCTTCGGCGTCGTGCTCGAAGTGTTCGCTCGTCCTGTCGGGCTGTTCGATTTCTTCCAGCTGGCCGGCTGCGTAGCGATAGCTGGTGGCGTTGCCTGCGGCATCGGTGGCCTTGACCAGGCGGCCGCGCTCGTCGTATTCCCAGCGGCTGGTCTTGGCGGAACAGTCGGTGTAGCTCAGCAACTGGCCCGATGGCGAGTAGACGAGCGCCTTGACGCCGCCCTTGGCATCGGTGATKCGCACGGGYCKGCCGGCCTTGTCGTAGGCGTACTCGGTCTTGTGCCCCAGCGGATCGATCTCTTCCGTGAGRTGRCCYTGCGCGTCGTAGTCGCGCTTCCACACGCCGCCTTCGGCATCGCGGATGCCGGTGAGCCGGTGCAGCCTGTCGTACTCGTAGTGCACACGGCTTCCATCGGCACGGGTGTGCGTCTGCAGGTTGCCGTCGGCGTCGTAGGTGTAGTCGTC